>NZ_JBHMIQ010000003.1:0-218004 GCF_048060315.1 Micromonospora sp. LOL_013 | reverse complement strand
GTCCGGTTGATGTGGTGGTGGTGTTGCCGGGTGATGACGCGGTCGCTCCCGACGGCTTCACCTACTCGGGTGGCCCGGCACCGGTGATCGACTCGGTCGACCCTGGACAGGGACCGGCCAACGGCGGGACCACAGTGGTCGTCGGAGGCAGCGGCTTCATCCCGGGCCAGACGACCGTGACGATCTGCGGCAAGACGATTCCAGCGAACAAGGTCACGGTCAACAGTTCCGGGACCTCGCTGACCTTCGTCACTCCGCCGTGCGACGTCAAGCACACAACCATCACGGTGACGACACCGAACGGCACCTCGAACGAGATCGCGTTCCGGTACGTGGGGCTGCCGGTCACCGGCAGCGCGACCACGAACCTGATCACCAGCGGCGGTGCGCTCGTGGTGCTGGGAATCTCGTTGCTCCTGCTCACCCGCCGTCGGGCGAACAGGGCGTGACACGTAACAACTGAGAAAGCGGGTGGCCCCGGGAGCGCATGAGCGACCGGGGCCACCCGCCGTTACCAGACTCACCGGGCCGGAGCCCGACCGGACGATAACGGGGTGCCAGCGGCGTCGGATCATGCGATGGTCGGCGGCATGACCGACTATCTGGCGCTCAACCGGGCCAGCTGGGACGAGCGCGCGCCGGCACACGCCGTCTCACCGGACTATCGGGTGGCGCAGTTGATCGCCGACCCGGCGCTGCTCAGCGAGGTGGTGCGGTTCGATCTGCCGAGGCTCGGCGACCTGACCGGCGTACGCGGGGTGCATCTGCAGTGTCACATCGGCACCGACACGCTGTCACTGGCCCGGCTCGGCGCGACCATGACCGGCCTGGACCTTTCCGGCGCGTCGTTGGCCGAGGCCCGGCGGATCGCCGGGGCCGCGCAGACCCCGATCGAGTACGTCGAAGCCGACGTCTACCGCGCCGTGGAGGTGCTCGGCACGGGCGGGTTCGACCTCGTCTTCACCGGGATCGGCGCGCTCTGTTGGTTGCCGAGCGTGACCCGATGGGCGGAGACGGTGGCCGCACTGCTGCGGCCGGGCGGCCGGCTGTTCCTGCGGGAGGGGCACCCGGCGCTGTGGGCGGTCGACGAGACCCGCCCGGACGGCCTGCTCGTGCTCGACCTGCCGTACTTCGAGACGGACCGGCCGCTGGTGTGGAACGAGGACGGCACGTACGTCGACACCGAGGTCAGCTTCACCCACAACCTGACCCACGCGTGGAACCATGGCATCGGGGAGATCTTCACCGCGCTCACCGGCGTCGGGATGCAGGTGACGATGCTGGTCGAGCACGACAGCGTGCCGTGGAACGCGTTGCCCGGCCGGATGGCCAAGGGCGATGACGGCGAGTGGCGGTTGACCGAACGACCGGAGCGGTTCCCACTCAGCTACACCCTGCAGGCGGTCCGGCTCAGCTGAGGCTGTCGCGCCACTGGTGGTGCAGCACGGCGTACCGACCGCCGTCGGCGATCAGGTCGGCAGGCCGGCCGTCCTCGACGATCCGGCCGTCGTCGAGGACCAGCACCCGGTCGGCGATCTGCACCGTCGACAGCCGATGCGCGATGACCAGCGCAGTGCGCCCGTGGCCGGTCGGCCAGCGGTTGGCCACCGGCCCGTCGCCGTTGCGGCCACCGCAGTTCTGGCTATCGTCGTTCTGGCCGCCGTTGAGCATGGTCTGCAACGCCCGCTGCACCAGGCGCTCGGTCGGCACGTCCAGCGACGAGGTCGCCTCGTCGAGGATCAGCACCGCCGGGTCGGCCAGCACCGCCCGGGCGAAGGCGACCAACTGCCGTTGCCCGGCGGACAGCCGCCCGCCGCGCCGGTGCACGTCGGTGGCGTACCCGTCGGGAAGTCCGGAGATGAACTCGTGCGCGCCGATCGCCCGCGCCGCGGCCTCCACCTCGGCGTCGGTGGCGTCCGGGCGGCCGAACCGGATGTTGTCCGCGACGCTGCCGGCAAAGAGGTGGTTCTCCTGCGTAACCATGATCACGTTTCGCCGCAGGTCGCGGCCGGCGATCTCACGCAGGTCGACGCCGTCGAGGGTGACCGACCCGCTGACCGGATCGTAGAGCCGGGCCACCAGCTTGGCGATCGTCGACTTGCCGGCCCCGGTGGCCCCGACCAGCGCGACCGTCTGCCCGGCCGGGATCCGCAGGGTCAGCTCGGGCAGCACCAGACGGTCCGGCCGGTAGCCGAACGAGACGGCATGCAGCCGCACCGCGCCGCGTACCGGCTGCGGCAGCGGACGCGGCCGCACCGGCTCGGCGACGTCCGGCCGCTCGTCGAGCACGCCGGAGAGCTTCTCCAGCGCCGCGGTCGCCGACTGCAGCGAGTTGTAGAACTGGCTCAGCTCCTGCATCGGCTCGAAGAACCGGCGCAGGTACAGCAGGAACGCGGCGAGTACGCCGATCTCGGTGCGGCCCTGCAGCACCTGCCAACCGCCGAAGGTGAGCACCATCGCGACAGCCACGTTGCCAATGCCCTTGAGGCTCGGTGAGTAGATCGCGATCAGCCGGAACGCGTGCAGGCTGGCCCGCTGGAAGCCGGTGTTGACCTCGGCGAAGATCTCCTGGTTGCGGGGCTCGCGCCGGAACGCGTGCACGGCCCGGACCCCGCCGAGCGACTCCACGAAGTGGACGATCAGCAGCGCCACGGTCTCCCGGGTACGCCGGTAGGCGACGGTGGAGGCGCGGGCGAACCAGATCGACATCCACAGCAGGAACGGGAACGCCGACAGGGTCACCAGGGCCAGCGGCAGGTCCAGCCAGAGCAGGATCGCCGCCACCGAGATCACCGACAGCCCGGCGAGCACCAGGTCGTCGATGCCGCCGTTGACCAGCTCGGAGATCGAGTCCATGTCACTGGTCAGCCGGGCCACCACCCGGCCGGAGGTGTAACGCTCGTGGAAACTGACCGACAGGTTGAGGAAGTGCCGGTACACCCGCTGACGCAGGTCGAGCAGGATCGCCTGACCGACCCGGGCAGACAGGATCAGGAAGCTGCGCTTGCCGACGTACTCGGCGACGGTGGCGACCGCGAAGGCGACGGCGATCGCGGTCAGCGGCCCCGCGTCACCGTCGTCGGTCAGCGGCGGGATGGCCCGGTCGATACCCAGCATCACGAGGTACGGACCGGCCATCGCGGCGGCGTTCTGCAGTAGCAGCAGGCCGACCGCCACCGCGATCATCCGCCGGTGCGGCCGGGTCAGCGAGCCGAGCAGCGCCCGGCTGCGGGCCCGGACCCGGGCGTTGTCGACCGGGTCGCCGTCGGCTCCGCTGCTGGCCTCGTCCGCCGCCCGGTCGGAGACCCCGCGCCAGTCCGGCTGAGCGTAGTCGGACCTGCTCGCGTCACGGTCCGCGGTGCTGCCGGCATCGTCGGTCCGGCTCACCGCGACCTGACCAGGCCGGGTCCGTCGGCGGAGAGTACGGCCCGGTAGGCGGGCACGGTGGCGAGCAGTTCGGTGTGGGTGCCGACGGCCGCGATCCGGCCCGCGTCCAGCAGCGCCACCCGGTCGGCCAGCGCGACCGTGGACGGCCGGTGCACCACCAGTAGCGCGGTGGTGCCGACCAGCACCCGGCGCAGCGCCTGCTCCACCAGCGCCTCGGTGTGCACGTCCAGGGCGGACAGCGGGTCGTCGAGCACCAGCACCCGGGGCCGGACCAGCACCGCCCGGGCCAGCGCCAGCCGCTGCCGCTGCCCGCCGGACAGCGACAGCCCCTGCTCGCCGATCCGGGTATGCAACCCCCAGGGCAGGTCGTGGACGAAGTCGGCCTGCGCCAACCGGACGGCGGCGTGCACCTCGGCGTCGGTGGCGTCCGGCCGGCCGAGGGTCAGATTTTCCCGAACCGACATCGAGAACAACGTGGGATCTTCGAACGCCACGCCGACGCACCGGCGCAGCTCGTCGAGGCGCAGGTCGCGCAGGTCATGACCGTCCAGGGTGATCCGTCCGCCGGTGACGTCGTACAGTCGCGGCACCAGCGACACCAGGCTGGTCTTGCCGCTGCCGGTCAGGCCGGCGATGGCCAGCGTCTCACCCGGCCGTACGGTGAGGTTGACGCCGCGCAGCACCGGCTCAGGCGTCCCCGGGTAGCCGAAGGTGACGTTGTCGAAACGCAACTCACCGCGGACCTCACCGACCCGGACCCGGACGGCGTCCGGCCGGTCGACGATCGACGGCGAGGTGTCCAGCACCTCCTGAATCCGGTCGGCGGCGGTCATCGCCTCCTGGGCGTGCGAGATGATCCAGCCCAGCGACTTGATCGGCCAGATCAGCATCAGTTGCAGGGTGACGAAGGCGACCAGCTGACCGATGGTGAGCTGCTGGTCGGCGACGGCGCCGGCCCCGGCGACCAGCACGACCGCGAGGCTCGCGTTCGGCACCAGGTCGTAGCGGGCCGACGCGTGGGCGAGCAGCCGGCCCTTGCCGACCGCGGTGTCGTGCAGCTCTCGGGCCAGGTCGGTGAAGCGTGCGGTGAGGTACGGCCCGCGCCCGAACGAGATGATGGTCCGCAGCCCTTGCGCGGACTCCTCGACCAGGGTGGCCAGGTCACCCTGCTGGTCCTGCATCCGTCGGGACACCCGCAGATAGGCGCGGGTGAACTGGCGGCTGAACAGGTAGAGCGGTACGGCGCTGGCCGCCACCACCAGTCCCAACGGCCAGTACAGGTGCAGCAGCAACGCCACCACGGTCAGGTAGGTCGCCGAGTTGAGGATCAGGAACAGCAGACCGAAGGAGAGGAAGCGTCGGATAACCGACAGATCGCTGATCGCCCGGGACAACAACTGCCCGGACTGCCACTGGTCATGGAAGGTGACCGGGAGCCGCTGCAGGTGGGTGTAGATGTCGTCGCGGATGGTGCCTTCCATCCCGATCGACGAGGCACTCTGTGCCCACCGCCGGATGAAGATTAGCACCGCCTCGACGACGCCGAGCAGCAGGGCGAGTCCACCGAGGAGCAGCAGACCGGCGGGATCACCGGCGGCCACCGGGCCGTCCACCACCTCGGCGATGACCAGCGGGATGGCGATGCCGGCTCCGGTCGCCGCCGCAGCGGCCGCCAGCAGCCAACCGAGTTGACCGAGGTACGGGCGCAGGTAGCGGCGCAGCCGCCAGAGATTGTGGACGGCGCGCCGCCGGGGCGGAGATCGGTCGGGTACGGCGTCCACACCACGACGGTAGCCGGTGCCGGCACCGGTTCACTGCCCCGCGAAGGTCACCTGCGATTCATGGTGGAGCAGCCACTTCTTGATCGGCAGACCCCACCGGTAGCCGCCCAGCGTGCCGTCGCCGCGCAGCACCCGGTGACAGGGGACCACCAGCGCGACCGCGTTGCGGGCGCAGGCGCCGGCCGCCGCCCGGACCGCTGCTGGACGGCCGGAGCGCAGGGCGAACGCCGTATAGCTGACCGGCTCGCCGGGCTTCACCTCACGCAGCGCCGACCAGGCGGTGCGCTGGAACGGGCCGCCGTGCTGGCAGACCGTGAGCTGGTCGATCGCGGTCAGCTCACCGGACAGGTAGGACCGTACGGCGCGGGTGACGTCGCCGAGGCCGGCCCGGCGGCGCACCGGCCCGCGCAGGTCGGGGTGGACCAGGTCGAGCAGGTCGTCCGGGTCGGCGGTGAACCCGGCGGCCCGTAGCGCCCCGTCCGGGTCGGTGATCAGCGTCAGCGGCCCGACCGCCGTGGCGACGGTACTCATGTCCAATGTCGAACGTTTTGTCATGTGTCACTCCGGTGTCGATTTCGATGGCGTGGCGGACCGCCACAGCCGCAGGTTGGCGTACGACCGCCAGGGCCGCCAGCGGTCCGCGTGGGCGGTCAGGTCGGTGGGGGCGGCGGGCAGGCCCAGCGCCGCCGCGCCGCGCCGTACTCCCAGGTCGGTGCCGAGCAGCACGTCCGGGTCGCCGAGCGCCCGCATCGCCACGTACCCGGCGGTCCACGGGCCGATGCCGGGCAGTGCGGTGAGCCGGTGCGACAGCTCGACCCGGTCGCTGCCCGGGTCGAGTCCGATGCCGCCGTCGGTGACGCCGGCGGCCAGCGCGCGCAGCGTGCCGCGCCGGGCAGCCGGCATCGCGAAGGCGTCGTCGGGCAGGGCGAGCAGGTCAGCCGGGCCCGGGAACGGCGCCAGGCCGTCCGCAGGCGGGGCTGTTCGCGACCCGGTCGCCGTGCAGAGGCGGGCCAGCACCCGGCGGGCGGCGGACACCGAGATCTGCTGCCCGACCACGGCCCGTACCGCCAGCTCGAAGCCGTCCACCGCGCCCGGCACCCGGACCCCGGGCTCGGCGGCGACGGCAGCGGCCAACGCCGGATCGGCGCCCAGCACGGCGTCCACCGCCGCCGGATCGGCGTCCAGGTCGAACAGTCGGCGGCAGCGGGACACCGCCGGTGCCAGATCGCGCAGGTCGCCGAGGTGCAACGCGGCGGCAAGGAAGCCGTCGTGCGGGGTGAGCGCCACCGTGCCGGCACCGTACGGCAGCCGCAGCGCACGCCGGTATCCGCCGCCGTCGGCGGACTCCACGCCGGGCACCGCCCGGTCGGCCAGGAATCCGAGTACGGCATCGACCGCCATCGGCTGACGGAAGGCCAGCCGTACGGTGATCACCCCGGCCCGGTCGGGCGCACCGGGCCGTACCCGGCCGCGCAGCGTCGACGGCGGACCGCCGTACACCGTCCGGAACGTGTCATTGAACTGCCGGACGCTGCCGAAACCGGCCGCGAACGCGATCTCGGCGACGGTCAGGGCGGTCCGCTCCACCAGGATGCGGGCCGTCTGCGCACGCTGTGCTCTGGCCAACGCCAGCGGGCCGGCCCCCACCTGCTCGGTCAGCACCCGGGTGAGATGCCGTTCGGTGTAGCCGAGGCGGCGGGCCAGCCCTGGCACGCCGTCGCGGTCCACCACCCCGTCGCTGATCAACCGCATCGCCCGGCCGACCAGGTCGGCGCGGCGGTCCCAGTCGGGCGAGCCAGGGGTGGCGTCGGGGTGGCAGCGTCGGCAGGCGCGCAGCCCGGCCTGTTGCGCGGCGGCCGCCGACGCAAAGAACCGGACGTTGTCCCGCTTCGGGGTGACCGCCGGGCAGGACGGCCGGCAGTAGATGCCGGTCGACGTCACGCCGGTGTAGAACCAGCCGTCGAAACGCTGGTCGCGGCTGTCCAGCACCCGGTAGCACCGCTCGAAGTCGAGCTCCATGGGTCGATCCTGCCCGCTTGCGGGCCCGGTCGGCTGGCGGGAATCGGACCTGCAGTCACGAGCCCGGGCGGGCCGCACCGGCCGGGCCGGCCGGCCGGGTCGCGCCGGCGGCCAGCAGGCCGATCGCCAACGCCCCGACCACCACCAGCAGCGATCGCAGGATGCCGACCTGCTCGGCCAGGAAACCGATCAGCGGCGGACCGGCCAGGAACGAGGTGTAGCCGATCGAACTGACCACCGACACCCGTACCGCCGCCCGGTCGGCCTCGTCGGCGGCCGCGCTCATCCCGACCGGGAAGCCGAGCGACGCCCCCGCGCCCCACAGCAGCGCCCCGAGCAGCGCCAGCGGCAGCGTCGGCCCGAACACCACCAGGGCCAGGCCGACCAGGGCCAGCACCGCCGTCGCCCGCAGCACCGTCACCCGGCCCCAGCGTTGCAACGCCGTGCCGCCGACCATCCGGGCGGCGGTCATCGCCGCGACGAACACCCCGAACGCCACCGCGCCGACCGCGTCACCGACCCGGTAGCCGTCGACCACGGCCAGGGTGAGCCAGTCGTTCGCCACCCCTTCGACGAACGCGAAGGCCAGCACCAGCAGACCGATCAGCAGGGTGCGCGGCTCCCGCCAGGCACGCAGCACCCCGGACCGGGGCGTCGCTGCGCCGGGTACCCGGGCCGGGACCGGCAGGAACATCCGTACGGCTGCGGCGATCGAGGCGATCACCAGCAGCGCGGTGACGGCGAGTTGCCAGTCGACCGGCACCGCGAGCCAGGCACATCCGGCCCCGAGGAGCGCGCCGGTCACCGTACCCAGGCTGAAGCCGGCGTGGAAACGGGGCATCAGCGGGCGGTCGAGCCGGCGCTCGACGTCGGCACCCTCGACGTTCATCGCCACGTCCCAGCTGCTCAACCCGGTGCCGGTCAGCAGCAGCCCGGCACCGGCCAGGGGCGGTGAGACGACCGCCACGCCGACCGCGACGGCGAGCATCCCGACGGTCACGGCCGATGCGCCCAGCAGCACCGTCCGGTGGGATCCGATCGCGTGCACCAGCGGACCGGACAGCGGCAGCGCACTGACCGCGCCCACCGACGTGCACAACAGCAGCAGCCCGAACTGGGCATTGGTCAGATCGAGGGCGTCGCGGATCGCCGGCGTACGGGAGATCCACGACGCGAACGCCAGACCGCTGACCCCGAACGCGATTGCGACCGCGATCCGCGCCCGTTCCACCACCGGCCGCGCCAGCGTCGCCGCCCCGTTCGCCACCACGCCACCCGCTCCCCGCTCGCCCGGACCTTCCCGCTCGCCCGGACCTTCCCGCCCGCCCGGACGTCTGTCCGTCCGGGCGGCAACGGTACGCCGCCCGCAGCGGCTACCGCCCGGTGCTGACGGGGTCTGGCCGCGCTGGGCACCCGGCGCCGTCGCCCTGCGCAGACGGTAGAGCACCCGACACCGGTAGGTAGCATGACGATGCTCACCATCAACTGCTGGCAGCGGCGCTCTCACCATCTGCGTTGGTCGATTGGCTCCGTTCGGCGACCTGGCTCCTGGATCGATAGAGTGGCACAGTTTGGTGTACCTCGATAAAGGAGTCGGTAGATATCATGCGTCGCCTACTGGCCAGCGCCGTCCTCGGCTCGGCCCTGATCCTCGGATTCACCGGCTGCGGCACCGAGCCGCCGCCGACGGGCGCGCCGTCGCCGACCGGCGGCAGCACCACCGCCAGCGAGGCCGACATCCTCGCCGCCACCAATGCCGCCTGCAATCAGGCAGTATCGATGAGCAGCGACTTCGCCGCCGGTTTCCAGCGTGACGTCAACCAGTTCGCCGACCCGACGGCCAGCGCGGAGGCGCCGGCGGACGCGAAGGACAACTTCGAGGCGCAGATGCGTGGCTGGTCGGCGACGCTCACCTCGCTGGCCACCGGCCCGGTGTCGGACGAGCTGCGGACGGTGTTGACCGAGAGTACGGCCGCGATCGAGGCCGCCACCGAGATCGGTGAGACTCCACTCAGCGATGAGCAGGTGGCCGCCGTGGTGGCGATCCCGGAGAACTTCCGCGCCGTCTGCGAGTGACGTCCGCGAGGGGCCGGGCGGGGCGGGAGCAGGCGTCCGTTAGCCTGCTCCAGTTTGCTCGCCTCTCAATGGACGGATTTTCAATGCGACGTACCCTGATCACCGCCGCCGCCGCGACGGCGCTCGCGTTCACCCTGGCCGGCTGCGGCGGTGGCGACAGCGATGTCGACCCCACCGCCGGTCAGACGTCACCGCCGGCGGCGACCGCGTCGGCCGACGCGGAGTCGGCCGGCTCCGCCGAGGACGGGGCCGCTGCGGCCACGAAGGAGGCATGTGACACGGCGGTACCGGTCGCCGAGGAGACTGCATCGACCATCGAGGCGTACTTCGCCGAGTTCATCGCCGCAGTGGCCGAGGGCGGTACGGATGCGGAGACCGCCTACGCCGAGTTCCGGGCCAAGTTCACCGACCTCTCGGCAATGCTGGAGTCGCTCGCCGCCGACCCGGTCGACGCTGACGTGCAGCAGGCGTTGACCGAGGCGTCCGAGTTCGCCGCCCAGATCGTCGACCCGGACGACAACACCCCAATGGGACAGGTGGAGGGTCGCCTGGCTGAGCTGGCGGAGAAGCTGAAGACCGCCTGCGCCTGACCCGCCACCGGACGCTGCGTAGACTCGACCGACGTGAGTCTCACCATCGGCATCGTCGGCCTGCCCAACGTCGGCAAGAGCACCCTGTTCAATGCGCTCACCAAGAACGACGTTCTCGCGGCGAACTACCCGTTTGCCACTATCGAGCCGAACGTCGGGGTGGTGGGGCTGCCGGACGGGCGGCTGGGCAGGCTGGCGGAGATCTTCGGCTCGGAGAAGACCATCCCGGCGGCGGTGTCGTTCGTCGACATCGCCGGTCTGGTGCGGGGCGCGTCCAAGGGGCAGGGCCGAGGCAACGCCTTCCTGGCCAACATCCGCGACGCCGCCGCGATCTGCCAGGTCGTGCGGGTCTTCTCCGACCCGAACGTGGTACACGTCGACGGCAAGGTCTCGCCGGGCGACGACATCGCCACGATCAACACCGAGCTGATCCTGGCCGACCTGCAGACCTTGGAGAAGGCGCTGCCCCGGCTGGAGAAGGAAGCCCGGCTGCGCAAGGACCGGGCGGCGATCCACGCCGCCGCGAAGGCCGCCGCCGCGCTGCTCGACGGCGGCACCACGCTGTACGCGGGTGCGTCCGCCGCCGGCATCGACGTTGCCGAGCTGCGCGAGCTGCACCTGCTCACCACCAAGCCGTTCCTGTACGTCTTCAACGTCGACGAGGACGAGCTGGGCAACGCCGAGCTGCTCGCCGAGCTGCGCGCGCTGGTCGCCCCGGCCGAGGCGGTCTTCATGGACGCCAAGATCGAGTCCGAGTTGATCGATCTGCCGGACGACGAGGCGATGGAGCTGCTGGAGTCGACCGGGCAGAGCGAGCCGGGGCTCAACCAGCTGATTCGGGTCGGCTTCCGCACCCTCGGGCTGCAGACGTACCTCACCGCCGGGCCGAAGGAGGCGCGGGCCTGGACCATCCCGGTCGGGGCGACCGCGCCGGAGGCCGCCGGGGTGATCCACTCCGACTTCCAGCGCGGCTTCATCAAGGCCGAGATCGTCTCCTACGACGACCTGGTCGCGGCCGGCACGATGGCGGCGGCCAAGGCGGCCGGCAAGGTTCGGATGGAAGGCAAGGAGTACGTCATGCAGGACGGCGACGTCGTCGAGTTCCGCTTCAACGTCTGATTTCGGCATGCTGGGCACGAGCCGGCGTGTGGCGTGTCCCAAGGTTCGCGGTGTCTGCGAGGGGGTAGCAGCTGTGCCCAGCTCGCGGTAATACCGTGGTATGGTTGCTGGATGGCGAGGACGAGGAAGGTCACGATCACGCTGCCGGTGGAGCTGCTGGAGAGCATGAAGTCGCACACCGACAACGTCTCCGGCTACCTCACCGAGCTGGCCGAGCGGGCTGAACGGCGGAGGCTTCTCCGGGAGGAGTTGGACCGCTATCAAGCTGAGTCCGGGGCGTTCACCGATCAGGAGATGGCCGAGGCCCAGGCGCTTCTGTACGGGACCAGGGAGACGGACCGGGCGGCGTGAGCCTCGAATCGCTTGTGCTCGACTCGCAAGGCTTCTCGGGATGGATCGGCCGGGATCGCATGGTGATGCGACTGCTGGAGCAGGCGGAGCGTGACGGGGCTGATCTGGCCATGTCGGCTGCCACGATCATCGAGGTTTCCCACACCGGCGTGGACACCGCTCGGCTGACCTGGCTGTTGTCCCGCATTCGTGTGGAGGCGGTGACGGAAGAGAGCGCCCGTCGCAGTGCGGGGCTGTTGAAGGCGGCGGGGCTGCACGGGCACAAGTACGCCATCGATGCCATGGTCGCCGAGATGGCGCTACGACTACCCGCGCCGGTCGCGGTCTTGACGTCGGATGTCGACGACATGACCAGGTTGTGCGGGCATCGGGTTCGGGTCATCAGGCTGTAGGCCGGCCCTGCGGCCGTGGCAGAGATGCGTCAGGCAGTTGAGCGGCTGCCCGGCTCAGCTCTTGCGACCGGGCACAAGCCCGTCCAGATTCAGCTTGAGCTCGAACGGCGTCGTGGTGTGCAGCTCGTGGCGGTGGATCCCGGTCGCGACGTACGACCGGGTGGGCTCGTCGAGCTCGTATGCGTGGACCACCGGTGATCCACCCTCGTCCTCGACGCGCCAGTAGTGCGGAATGCCGGCTTCCGCGTACTTGCGCAGCTTGACTGTCCGGTCGCGGTGGGCCGACTCCGGCGACACCACCTCGACGACCAACAGCACCTGGTCGGGTGTGTAGAAGGTGCAGTCCGGGTCGTAGTAGGGAGCCCGCGTGGCGAGGAGATCGGGCTCGGGGCGGTTCCGTTCGTCGAGCCAAATCGTCATCTCCCGCTCAATCTCGACGCCTGCTGGCGCCTGCTCCATGAGAGCGAAGAGCAAAGCGGAGACAGCTCGGCCGTGCCAAGCCCGCTGGGGGGACATCATGAAGACGAGCGCTCCGTCGATCAGCTCGGTGTGACGCGGCGCCTGCGGGAGCTGGTCGAGGTCGTCGGCGTACCACCCTTCCGGGCGGGGCGGCCGCATCCACTCGGGCACTGCGGTCATGTTCCTCACCGTAACATCCGGCTTCTGTTGACCTACCGTCGTTCAGTCTCGATGTCTGCACCGCATCGAGGTGAGGCTCAGACACCTTCCGAGGCGGTTTTGAGGTGCGTGAGCCTCACCTCGACGCTGAACGGAGGGGTCAGCCTCGGCGGTGGAACGGCTCCAGTTGGTATACGGCCATGACGCCTTCGCCGGAGTCGATATTGGCCAACCGGAGGCGGTCGACGGCAACATCCACCCGCTGACCGGTCCCGCCTGAGCCGGCGTCGGCCCAGATCTGCACCGTCCCGTGCCCCGGCAGCACTCTCGGACCGACCACCAGGATCCCCGGCTCCTGGGGAGTCGTCGCTCCGCCGAGCGCTTCGCCTGGGGATTCGCGGTGCGGGTGGGTCTTGGGCTGGTCGTCGGGTGGCGGTGTCTCGGGCAAAATACTCACGGGCGCGACCTCGCTTCGCGTCAAGGCCCTCGGCGAGCGCTGCCACGCGAGCCGAGGGCCGCCTTTGTCTGCCGATCCAACGCTAGTCCACCAGGTTCATCCTGTCCATCAAGTGAACTGAATGGACAGCATCGGTCGGCTGGACAGGTGGCAGCCTGTGAGCATGGTCGACCCGTGGTCGCCGCGTTCGTTTGCCGAGCAGGTGGCCGATGCGCTCAAGGCGAAGATCGATAGCGGCGATTGGCTGCCGGGGCGCAAGCTGCCTGGTGAGGTGACGTTGGCGCAGACGTACGGCGTGGCGCGTGGCACCGTGCGGGCCGCGCTCGACGTGCTACGCGAGGAAGGCCGAGTGGTCACCTTCGCCGGTCGCGGCACGTTCGTCACGCCAGACCCGAAGCCCTGAGGCACCTTCCGCCGTGGCAGGTGACCTTGAGGCGGCAGCGCAGGCGTACCGGGCTGCGCTCCAACGCGTGCAGGATGGGCTCGCGGAGGTCGCTTCAGCGCGTGCCGAGGTGCCACAGGTACGGAAGCGGCTTGCGGCCGCAATCGTGACTGCATACCGAGGCGGTGCCCGCGTGGGCGAGATCGCTCGGGTGACTGGCTACGGCCGGGAACAGGTCCGGCGGATCCTGCGAGCCGGCGGTGTCGAGCCGGAGAAGCCGGAAACCGCTTAGGTCGAGCGCGGGATGGACATGATCGAGCGGTCAGCCCTGCTGGCTGTCGGTCCCGCAATCGGTCACGAGATGTAGTGCAGGATCACGTTGTGCACGTGGTGGGACTTCTGGTCACCACGGAACTCGACCTCGTAGGTGTGGGTGCCGACATTGATCGCGATGGCGCCGGACGAGAAGTACGAGCCGCCCCAGGACTTGTTGCTCACCACGCTCACGCTGGTGATCTTCGAGTACGGGATGCTGGTGATGGCGACCTTCTTGCCGACGAACGACTTGTCCTGGATGATCACCCGGCGGTTGGTCAGCCCGATGAAGCCGGTGCCGGTGCCGATCGCGTCGTAGACCGCGATCACCTGCTCCCCGTCGAGCAGCCCGCTCTCGATCTGCCGAAGTTGCTCCCGCCGGTCGTACGCCACGTTCGCCATGTGCCCGAGGGTAGGCGGCGGGCACAACCACGCCAGCGAAGCGCGAGGTCGCTGCGGCCAGCGGTGATCCGAGCGCAGGATGCGGGGTCAGCGAAGGTCGACGACCGTACGGTAGGCGTCCTCGATGCGGGCCGCGAGTGCGACGTCGCCGTCGGTGATCTTGTCGCCGTCGGGGGAGCCGAGCCGGATCTGGGTCCGTCCGTCGGCCCGGCGTACGTCGGGCCGCAGGTGCAGGGCGTCGGCTGCTACCTTGATCCGCTCGGTGAGCTCGGCGTGCTGGCTGTCGTCGAGCAGCAGGGTTCGCCGGAGCTGCTGGCCGTCCTGCGTCCACCCGTCCAGTTGGGTAAGGGCATCGCTAAGGTAGTCGCGGCCGGTCCGGCTGGACCAGAGTGCTCGCAAAGCCACACCTCCCAGGCGTCGTTGCCGGCTTGTGGCCAAATCGTCGCCATCCTGTGTCTTGGTCGGTGGTCCCCAGTCTGGCCGCTAACTGGTTGGTGTGTCCACGTCCACCCTTCCGTCATCTGCTGTCCTAGCAGTCAGCAGGGTTACCCGAAATGCTGATTGATCTGGCAGGCTCATCTGCTGTGCGGAGCGGGCAGGTGAGGCGTCAGGTGGTGGTCGGGGCGGCGATCGTCCTCGACGGTCGGGTGCTGGCATGTGCCCGGACCCATCCACCGGGGGCGGCCGGCAAGTGGGAATTTCCCGGCGGCAAGGTGGAGAGCGGCGAGACCGAGACCGATGCTCTGATCCGGGAGTGCCGCGAGGAACTCGGCGTTGCGATCACGGTGGGTGACCGCATTGGTCCCGATCGCCCGCTTGGTCACGGCCGGTCTGTGTTGCGGGTCTACCTGGCCGGGCTGCTCGGGCCGGCGCAGCCGACCGCGCTGGAGCACTCCGCTCTGCGCTGGTTGGCGGCCGACGAACTCGACCAGGTCACCTGGCTGCCCGCGGATCGGCCGATCGTCGCCGAGCTCCGTCCGTTGCTGTTCGCCGGCAGCAGATCGAATGACGGCTGATGCCGGGTGCTGTGGCTCAGCGCGGGCCGGCACTCGGGTCGCGACTACCGCGGACCGAGCCTGGAGCGACTCCCATCATGCGTTTGAACGCCCGGCCGAAGGCGGCTTCCGATCCGTAGCCGGACTGGCCGGCCAGTTCGCGGACCGTCGTCTGGCCCTGTTCGAGCCTGGCGAGCGCGACGTGCATCCGCCACCGGGTGACGTACCGGAGTGCCGGTTCACCGACGAGCCGGGTGAACCGGGCCGCGAACGACGACCGCGACATCGCGGCTACGCGCGCCAGCGAGGCGACGGTCCAGGTACGGCTGGGTTCGCGGTGGATCGCCGCGATGGCCCGCCCGATCAGTGGGTCTGACAGCGCGCCGAGCCATCCGGCTCGCGCCTGCGGGTCGTCGCTGTCGATCCATGACCTGATCGCCTGGATCACCAGGATGTCAGCGAGTCTGGTGGTGACGGCTTCCCCGCCCGGGCGAAGGTCCGACACCTCGCTGGTCAGCAACGCGAGGGTGGCACCGATCCAGCCACTGGTCCGCGGGTCCGACCCGGTCGCATGGATGACCGGTGGCAGCAGCCGTACGAGTTGGTGAGCGGCCGGCCCCTCGAACGACACCACTGCGCAGACCAGCGTGGACGTCTCGCCGCCGCCACCGTGACGGAGTATCGAGTAGTGCGCATTGAGATGCTCCTGTGGCAGCAGATCGACCCGTCCGGCCCGTCCAGCCTGTCCGGCCTGTGGGCTGCTGAGCAGCAGATGTCCACGGCCATGCGGCACGAGCGCGAGGTCACCGGCGCTCAGCTGTCGTGGTGGTGCGTCCCCGACACGTAGCCAGCAGCCACCGGACGTCACGACATGGAAACTCAGACAATCACCGAACGGCGGCATCTCCAGCGCCCATGGGGCGCTGACCTCGGTCCGGCAGTAGAAGATCCCGGTCATCCGCAGCAGGTGCAGCGCTTCCCCGACCGGGTCCACCGACACCCACGGCGCATCGACCTCGAGTTTCGCCATCGCGGTCCCTGGACGATCGAGCACACTTTCGCGTTTCCCGATCATATCCTCGCCGGCCCCGAACTGATTTTGTCGATGGGGAGCCGCTCGCTGGCGGCAGCGACGAAGGGGAGAAACGATGAAGGTACTGGTGGTCGGTGCGTCCGGTGGGTCCGGCCGTGCCACGGTACGGGAACTTGGCCGCCGGGGTCACGAGGTCACCGCGTTCTCGCGAAACGCGTCGACTGTGGCCGGTCCGGTCGATGGCGGCTCGCTGCGCGGGTTGAACGGCGACGCCACCGACCCTGGCGATGTCGACGATGCGGTGCGTGGTCAGGACGCGGTGATCGTCACGCTCGGTATCAGCGAGAACCCGGTGCGGGTCCGGCTGCGTGGTCCGGCGCACACGTCGCTGGATGTCCGTTCCCGGGGGACCGGTGTCGTTGTCGAGGCGATGCGCCGTCACGGCGTACGCCGGTTGGTGGTGCAGACGTCGTACGGCGTCGGACCCACCCGAACGCACCTGCCCATGCTCCAACGACTGGTCTTCTGGGCGCTTCTGCGACCGCAGATCGTCGACACCGAGCGGCAGGAGCGGATTGTACGGTCCAGCGGCCTGGACTGGACCGCAGTTCAACCGGTGAACCTCACCGACGACGACACGACCGAGCCGCCGTTCGTCTCGACCACCGGTGCGACCCGCAGCATGAAAGTGGCTCGTGGGCAGGTCGCGTGGCTCCTGGCGGAGTCGGTCGAGAACGACGACCACATCGGCGCGACGCTCTCCCTCTCGGCCGGTTGACCCGACAGCGCGACGGCCGATCAGAGGTTGATCGCGACCTGGAACGACCGGGAGGTGAGCCCGGCGCCGCCGTGCCAGATCTCGAAGCCCGCCTCGACCCCGCTGAGGTACCAGTCCCGGTCGAGGTAGCCGCGGCCCACCGCGTCCCGGGTGAACGCCGCCAACTCCAGGTCCCGCGCCTCGTCGACCGGCGTGGTACGCACGTACGCCACGTAGTTCCAGTGCCAGTCGGCGTAGTAGACGTCCCAGGTCGCCCCGGCCAGGGGCACTCCCCGCGCCACCAGCGTCCCGGCCGGCTCGGCCCCACCGGCCCGATCCAGCCAGACCATCAGTTCGGCGCCGTCGGGGGAGCGGTGGGCGTTGGCGTCGGTGTGGAACCACAGGTCGTACGTGGCGTTCCAGCGGCCGGTGGCGCCCCGGGTATCGATCGTCCAGTCGGACCGGGCGGAGCGCAACTGCCCAACCTTGATCGGCAGGCCGCTGCCGACGGTGCAGTTGCCCCAGTGGCAGCCCTGGTAGATGGTCGGGTAGGCGGCGGCGGAGCCGTCCCGCTTGTCGTGCTCGGGGTGGGTCACCTCGAACCGGCCGGCCGCGTCGACGGTCAGACACTGCGGGGTGTCCGCACCCCAGACGTTGTTCATCACCACGTACCGCTTGTCGGTGATGTCGATCGTGTCGGCCCGCCCGCAGAGTTCGCTGGCGTCGGCGTCCGGTGCCAGCAGACGACGGTCACGCCGGCGACGACGAGGGCGGCGACGATGAGTGCGGGCAGGCGGTGGCGCCGGAGCCGGAGCGGGATCATGGTGGGGGAGTCCTTCGGCGAGCAGCCCGCAGCACGGGCTGGTGCCGTGGGCCCGGCGGCCCGACGCCGCCCCACGACGGAAACGGTGGACAAGGTCCGTTCCCGGCTCCACCGAGGATGTTGCGACCGTCGATGGCTGGCCGGCAACCCCGGTGGCGCAGCCGGCAATCCGAAAAAAAACCGCCCCTCCCGGCGCACGAAGCACCGGGAGGGGCGGTCAGCTGGCTCTGGTCGGTGAGACCGGCTCAGCGGTCCTGGTCCGGGTGGTGGTAGTTGAGCGACTTGTCCGGCAGCGGGAAGGTGACGTCCTCACCGAACGGCGACGGCGCGGCCGGCTTGTCGAACGCCAGCTCACTGATTGGCAGGTGGCCCTTTTCGTCCACTGCCGCCGCCTGTGGGCGAGGCACCTGGCGGTGCCAGTTGACCCCGCGCTCGGCGTCGGCCGCCGCGCTGTGGTCGCCGTCCGCCGGCAGCCCGGCGGTCGTGGCGGCCGGCTGGTCCAGGCCGGACTCACCGAGCGCCGGTCCACTCGCCGCCGCGCCGTTCTGCCCCCGCCGGAAGATCTTGCTGCCGAGCCACACGAGGGGATCGTACCGCCGGTCGACGACGCGCTCCTTCATCGGGATGATCGCGTTGTCGGTGATCTTGATGTGCTCGGGGCAGACCTCGGTACAGCACTTGGTGATGTTGCAGTAGCCCAGCCCCTGCTGCGCCTGCGCGTACTGCTTGCGGTCGGTCCTGGTGTCCAGCGGGTGCATGTCCAGCTCGGCGGCGCGGATGAACACCCGGGGACCGGAGAAAGCGGTCTTGTTGTCCTCGTGGTCACGCACCACGTGGCAGGTGTTCTGGCAGAGGAAGCACTCGATGCACTTGCGGAACTCCTGCGAGCGTTCCACGTCGACCTGCTGCATCCGGTACTCGCCGGGGGCCAGGTCCTCCGGCGGGCTGAACGCCGGCGTCTCCAACGACTTCTGGTAGTTGAACGAGACGTCGGTGACCAGGTCGCGGATCACCGGGAAGGTCCGCAGCGGGCTGACGCTGATCGTCTCGTTCTCTTCGAACGTCGACATCCGCGTCATGCAGCCCAGCTTCGGCATGCCGTTGATCTCCATGGAGCAGGAGCCGCACTTGCCGGCCTTGCAGTTCCACCGGCAGGCCAGATCCGGAGCCTCGGTGGCCTGCAGCCGGTGGATGACGTCGAGGACGACCTCGCCCTCGTTCACCTCCACCTGGTAGTCCTGCAGGTCGCCGCCGGTCTCGTCGCCCCGCCACACCCTGAAGTGGCGCTTGGTGCCCATCAGTTGTCCGCCTCCTCAGCGAGCGCGTCCTGCGCCAGCGCGTCGAACTCCGCCAACTCCTCGTCGGTCAGATACTTGGCCAGCTCCGCCCGGTCGAAGAGCTTGATCAGCTCCGGGCGCATCTTCGGCAGCGGCTGGTGCTCCAGCTTGACCGTGTCGCCGTCCAGCGAGCAGACCAGGTTGACCGTGCGCCACGTCGGGGCCATGGTCGGGTGGTCCTCGCGGGTGTGCCCGCCCCGGGACTCGGTGCGCTCCAGCGCGGCCTTGGCGGTGCACTCCGACACCACCAGCATGTTGCGCAGGTCCAGCGCCAGGTGCCAGCCCGGGTTGTAGCGCCGGCCGCCGGCGGCGCTGACCTTGGCCACCCGCTCGCGCAGCTCGGTCAGCCTGACCAGCGAATCCGCCAGCTCACCTTCGCGCCGGATGATGCCGACCAGGTCGCCCATCACCGCCTGCAGATCCTGCTGCAGGGTGTACGGGTTCTCCCCGGTGTCGCGCGACAGTGGCGCCAGGGCCTGGTCCACCGCCTGCTCGACCTCGTCGGCCGAGACCTTCGGCCGCCGGTCCAGCCCACCGACGTACGCGGCCGCGTGTTCACCGGCTCGCTTGCCGAAGACCAGCAGATCGGACAGGGAGTTGCCGCCGAGGCGGTTGGAGCCGTGCATACCGCCGGAGACCTCGCCAGCGGCGAACAGGCCGCTGATCCGGCCGGCCGCCGCAGCGGTGTCCGGGTCGACCTCGACGCCACCCATCACGTAGTGGCAGGTCGGCCCGACCTCCATCGGCTGCTTGGTGATGTCGACGTCGGCCAGCTCCTTGAACTGGTGGTACATCGACGGCAGCCGGCGGCGGATCTCCTCGGCCGGCAGCCGGCTGGCGATGTCCAGCAGCACGCCGCCGGACTCCGTACCGCGACCGGCTTTGACCTCGCTGTTGATCGCCCGGGCGACCTCGTCACGGGGCAGCAGCTCCGGCGGACGCCGGTTGTTGTCCGGGTCGGTGTACCAGCGGTCCGCCTCCTCCTCGGTCTCCGCGTACTGCTTGCGGAACACGTCGGGGACGTAGTCGAACATGAACCGCTTGCCGTCGGTGTTGCGCAGCACCCCGCCGTCGCCCCGGACCGACTCGGTGACCAGGATGCCCTTCACCGAGGGCGGCCAGACCATGCCGGTCGGGTGGAACTGCAGGAACTCCATGTTGATCAGGGTGGCGCCGGCCCGCAGGGCGAGCGCGTGCCCGTCGCCGGTGTACTCCCAGGAGTTCGAGGTGACCTTGTACGACTTGCCGACCCCGCCGGTGGCCAGCACCACGGCCGGCGCCTCGAACAGGACGAACTCGCCGCTCTCCCGGTAGTAGCCGAAGGCGCCGGCGACCCGGGACCCGTCCGGCCCGTCTTCCAGCATCAACTCGGTGATGGTGGTTTCGGCGAAGACCTTGATCCGGGCGTCGTGGACGCCGTACTCCCGCTTGTCCTCCTGCTGCAGCGAGACGATCTTCTGCTGCAGGGTGCGGATCAGCTCCAGGCCGGTGCGGTCACCGACGTGGGCCAGTCGCGGGTACTCGTGGCCACCGAAGTTGCGCTGCGAGATCCTGCCGTCCTTCGTACGGTCGAACAGCGCGCCGTACGTCTCCAGTTCCCAGATCCGCTGCGGTGACTCCTTGGCGTGCAGCTCGGCCATCCGGAAGTTGTTCAGGAACTTGCCGCCGCGCATGGTGTCGCGGAAGTGCACCTGCCAGCTGTCCCGGCTGTTCACGTTGCCCATCGCGGCGGCGGCGCCACCCTCGGCCATCACCGTGTGCGCCTTGCCGAACAGCGACTTGGAGATGATCGCGGTGCGTTTGCCGGCGAGCCGGGCCTCGATCGCCGCTCGCAGTCCGGCGCCGCCGGCACCGATGACCACGACGTCGTAGTGGTGTCGTTCGATTCGGGTAGTCATATCGTCCAAGCCCTTAGTTGAAGAACCGCAGGTCGCTGAACCAGCCGGCGGACAGCGCCATCACGTAGAAGTCGGTCAGCGCCAGGGTGCCGAGGGTGATCCAGGCCAGCTGCATGTGCCGGACGTTGAGCTTGGAGATGAACGTCCAGATCCGGTAGCGCACCGGGTGCTTGGAGAAGTGCTTCAGCCGGCCACCGGCGATGTGCCGGCAGGAGTGGCAGGACAGGGTGTACGCCCAGAGCATGACCACGTTGCCGAGCAGGACGACGTTGCCCAGGCCGACGCCGAAGCCGTTCTCGCCGTCGAAGGCGAGTACCGCGTCCCAGGTGTTGATCAGCGAGATGATGGCGGCCGCGTAGAAGGCGTAGCGGTGCACGTTCTGAAAGATCAGCGGGAAGCGGGTCTCACCGGTGTAGCGCTGGTGGCCGTCCGGGACCGCGCAGGCCGGCGGGGAGAGCCAGAACGCCCGGTAGTAGGCCTTGCGGTAGTAGTAGCAGGTCAGCCGGAACAGCAGCAGGAACGGCAGGGTCAGCGCCGCGTCCGGGATGATCCACCAGCCGGGTAGGAACCGGCCGAAGTGCGCCGCCTCCGGTACGCAGCGCTCGGTGACGCACGGTGAGTAGAACGGGGTGAGGTAGTGGTGCTCCTGGACCCAGTAGAAGTCGTGCATGAAAACACGGACAGTGGCGTAGGTGACCCAGGCACCGAGTCCGATCACGGTGATCAGCGGGGGTAGCCACCACCGGTCGGTGCGCAACGTCTTCGCCGCGATGGCGGCGCGCGCCCGCGCCTGCCCCGGCATCGTTGCCGTAGTCGTCATCCTGTCTCCCTGACGGGGCCCGACCCGTGCAAGGGCGGACCCGGATATCTTCGGCCGGTCTGTGGCGTAGCAGGGCAGAGCCCAGATGCCGTGCGACCGCGTGCTCCGGAACCCGCACCACACGCATCGGCGGGCGCTGGTCCGGTGCACACGTTACGCCCAGTACCGGCGGCCGTATGCGCAAGGGAGTCTCGCCGGTATCGCGTCGGTTACGAAAGCCCGGCCCGCCGCTATGGGGGTGGATGTGCAGAAGCTCACTGGATCCCGAGCGGCGTCGGTCACAGATTGACAGCGAACGCGTCGTCAGGGGTGACGGGCGGCGCGGTCGACCAGCCCGCACCGCCCGTCGCTGACCCTCAGGAATGAGGTATGCCTAACCTAAGTAATCCGCGTAGCGTCGTCAATCTCGCAATTCGCCGGGTCAGCCCGCGGCGCCGCCGGTGATCTGCCAGTCCGCCAGGTGCAGAGCCGGCGCGTGCCAGGAGGTGTCGTCCCAACTGTCCGGCAGCCGGCGCAACTCCGAGCCCAGACCCAGCACCGCACCGGGCGCGAGTGCCTGCGGATACGACTGGGTGAACCGCAGACTGCGGACCGCCGCCACGATCTCGCCTGACTCGACCAGCCACGCACCGTTACGGGTCAGACCGGTCACCACCAGGCTGCGTGGATCGAGGATCCGGGTGTACCACAGGTCGGTCACCAGCAGACCGCGCTGCACACCGCCGAGCAGCGCCGCACTGCCGCCAGCCGCCGGCCCGTCGTCGCTGGCGAACTGCCGGCCGCCGGCCGGAAGCAGCCGCAGATGCTGACCCACCGGCCCCCACGCGACGCTGCCCGGTGCCGCGTGTCCGGTCGAAGCGGTGCCGGCTGCCGCCGCGGTCCGTCGGTCGTGGGTGAGCGCCGTCGATCGGCCGGCGTCCACCAGCACCGTGCGGCCGGTCGGGGTGCCCTCGGCGTCGAACGGCAGCCCGCCGCCGGTGGCCGGGTCGTCGACCAGCGTGATGGCCGGGTCGAACTGGGCCTCGCCGAGCCGGACGAACGACCGCCGCTCGTGGTGCGCCTTGCCGGCGAAGCCGTGCCGGGCCAGCATCTGCAACAGATCCAGCACCGCGGTCGGTTCGAGCACCACCGGGTAGCGCCCAGGCGGCAGATCGACCGGGTGCCGGCCGGCCCGGGCCTTCACCGCCGCCCGGGCACCCAGCGCCGCGCCGTCGATCTCGGCCAGCCGGTCGGCCGCCTGCCGGGCCACCCCGTCGGCGCCGTCGGTCCGGGCGATCCCGTCCATCGCGGCCTCCGCCGCCCGGCCGCCGGCGGTCTGCCCGGCGCTGTTGGCAAACCCCGTCGACCGGTGCACGGTACGGCAGAACCCGGCGCATTCCAGACCGCCGGCGGCCGCGACGAAGTCCCGCACCCGGGCAGCCCGCTCCGCCGGGCCGGCCTGCGCGGTCGCCTCGTCCCACGACCCGGCCGCGAGCAGCGGCGCCGGTCCGGCGAGCCCCGGCCAGGCCGGATCCGGCGGGCAGAGCCGGGCCGCCGCCAAGGTGCGCTCGACCAGGTCGGCCAACCCGTCCGGACCGGTCAGCGTGGTCGAACCGATCGCGGTCCGGCCGTCGACGTGCAGCCGCAGCCACACTGTGGTGACCGCCTCGGCGACGTTCTGGTGGATGAACGAGTTGGCGAACCGGGTCAGCGCCAGCGCCCGGTGGCTGACGTACGCCTCGGCCTGCGCACCCGGCCCGGCGGCCCGGCGGACCGCCGCCACCACCCGGAGGGCCAGATCGGTCTCGGCGGGCGACGTCGCCGCGCCGGTCAGCCCCGCGTCCAGACTCACCCGCGTACCCCCACCCGGACGTTGGTGAACCGGGCCGGCGCCGCCGGGTGCCCGGTGTGCCCGACCTGACCGGGCTGGCCCTTGCCGCAGTTCGGCGTCCCCCAGGCGACGCTCTCCGACGACAGCATGTCCATCGACCGCCAGAACACCGGGCCAATTCCGGTGTACGTCGGGTTGCGCAGCATCCGCCCCAACTTGCCATTGCGGATTTCCCAGCCGATTTCACAGCCGAACTGGAAGTTGAGCCGCTTGTCGTCGATCGACCAGGATCGGTTGATGTCCATCAGCACCCCGTGATCGGTCGCCGCGATCATCTCGTCCAACGTGTGCGGCCCCGGCTCCAGACCGACGTTGGTCATCCGGACCATCGGCAGCCGTGACCAGCCGTCCGCCCGCACGCTGCCGCCGTGGTCCAGGCCGGCGACGGCGGCCGAGTCCCGCCCGGCCAGTACGCCGACCCACCGGCCCTGCCGGACCGCGTCCCGCTTGACCGCCGGGCTGCCCTCGTCGTCGAACCCGAAACTGCCCAACGCGCCCGGGATGGTCGGGTCGATCGTCACGTTCATCAGTTCGGATCCGTACCGCAGGCTGCCGAGTTGGGCCAGGTCCAGCCAGGACGTGCCGGCGAAGGCGGCCTCCCAGCCGAGGATCCGGTCCAGCTCGATGGCGTGCCCGACCGACTCGTGGATCTGCAACGCCATCTGCTCCCCGCCGAGGATCAGCGTGGTCTCCCCGGATGGGCAGGCCGGCGCGGTGAGCAGCGCCCGTGCCTCCTCGGCGATCCGCGCGGCGTGCGCCGGCAGGTCCAGGTCGTCGACCAGCTCCCAGCCGCTGGTGCCGTACTGGCCGCGGTGGCTCGGATAGGAACGGCGCTGGGTCTCCCCGTCACCGATCACCGTCGCGGACAACCCCGCACCGCACTCGCGGATCCGCTGGTCGATCCGGTGCCCCTCGCTGGAGACGAACCACTTTTCGGTGTCCCAGATCTGGTACAGCCCTTCGGCCAGGTCGGCGCCGTGGTCGAGCATCGTGCGGGTCGCCGACACCAGCAGATCGCCCTTGTCCGGCAGCGGCACCGACAACGGGTCGATCCGGCACGGGCTGGCCCAGCTCGCGGTGCCGGACCCGGCCGGCACCAGGTCGATCGGCGGCCCTGGCACCTGAGCGCTGGCCGCGGCGATCTTCGCCGCCCGACCACCGGCAGCCCGCGCCGCCGCCGGCGACGGATCCGGTACGGCGTAGAAGCCCCAACTGGAACCGACCAGTGCGCGGACGCCGAGACCGGCGTCGCTGTGCTGGACCAGCGCCTCGATATCACCGTTGCGTGCGGTCATCGACTCGTAACGGCGGTGCATCACCCGCGCGTCGGCGTACCGGGCACCGGCGTCGAGTGCCGCCTGCACGGCGGCCGTCGCCACCTCGAACTGGGTCACCCTGTGACCTTATGCGACATCGGCTCGGCCGGGCGATCCCGACGCCCGCTGGCGGCCGCTCAGCCGAGCGGTCCCAACGTCTGCCGGACGAAGGCGAGTTCGGCGCGCAGCACGGTGGCCGCGTCCGGGTCGGTGCCGGCGACCAACGGCAGCACCGCGTGCGGTCGGCCGGCGGCCAGCAACGCGGCGGACAACCGCAGGGTGTGCGCCACCGGCACGGCGCCGTCGGCCAGCCCGTGCACCAGCAGCAGCGGGCGGAGCTCGTCGCTGCCGGTCACCGGTTCGGCGGCGACCTCCACCAGGTTGTGGTGCGGATAGATCTCGCCGCCCTCCTCGGGCAGTCCGAGGAACCGTTCGGCGTACCCGCTGCGCAGCAACGCCCAGTCGGCGACCGGGTCGCGCGCCACGGCGGCCCGGAACACGTCCGGGCGGCGCAGCGCGGCCAGCGCGGCCAGCCAGCCGCCGAACCCGGTGCCCCGCACCGCCACCCGGTCCAGGTCGAGGTCGGGATGTTTCTCCGCGATCGCGGTCAGCGCGTCCACCTGGTCGGCGAGCAGCACGTCGGCCAGCCGCCGGTGCACCACCTTTTCGAAACTCGGCGCGACGCCCGGCGTACCCCGGTTGTCGACGGTGACCACGGCGAAGCCGGCGTCGGCCCACCACTGCCGGGCCAGCCAGCCCGCCCGCTCGGCCCGGACCTGCTGGTGGCCCGGTCCGCCGTGCACCTCCAGCAGCACCGGCAGCCGCCGGCCGGCGACATGCGAGTGCGGGTACAGCACACCGGACGGCAGCCGGCGGTCGGTCACCCGTTGCAGCGTGGGCCGGGGCGTCACCGCCGGGGTGGCCGCCAGGCTCCGCAGCACGCCGAGTTCGGTGTCGTCCCGGCAGATCGTCCAACGCACCCCGGGCTGGTCCAGGGTGGCCGAACCGACGGCCAGTACGGCACCGCCGACCGCGGCGACGTGCCAGCCGGGGCTGCTGGTGAGCCGGACCGCGTCCAGGCCACCCGAGGAGGCCGCGGTGCGGACCCGGTAGAGGTGCTGTTCGCTGGGTTCCCCGTCACTCGCCTCGATCAGCAGGTCCGGGCTGGTGTGCCGGCCGGGCAGCCGGCCGACCACCCGGCGTACGTACAGCGCCGCCGGGGTGAGCAGGGTGCCGTCGGCGAACAGGCAGCGAGCGTCGTACCCGTCGTGGGCGAGTTCCCCGCCGACCAGCACCCGACCGTCGGAGAGGTGGCACGGGGTACCGGGGATCGGCTCCACCCACCGGGGGTCGGCCAGCTCGGCGTGCACCTGGGTCTCCCCGGTGCGTGGGTCGATGGACAGCACCAGACCGTGCTGCTGCAGCCGGCGCAGCACGGTGATCAGCGGGCCGCCGTCGGACCAGTCGACCGACACCAGGTACGGGTAGGTCTCCCGGTCCCAGTGCACGTCGACCCAGCCGCCGTCGAGGTCGAGCAGGTGCAGGGTCACCTCGGCGTTCGGGCCACCGCACATCGGGTACGGCCGGCTGCGGGCCGGCAGCTGCGGCTGCGCCGGGTCGGCGTACTGCCAGCGGGGCAGCCGGGTACGGTCGGCCCGGGCGGCGAGGATGCTTTGGCCGTCCGGTGACCACCAGTAGCCGCGGTCCCGGCCGAAGTCGACCGCCGCCGGGTCGGGCAGTGCCCAGGTGATGTCGCCGTCCTCGCCGGCGAGCAGCACGTCGCGGCCGTCCGGGTGGACGACCCGGAGCTTGCCGGCACCGTCGCGGTGCGGGTCGCCGGCCCGCCCGTTGCCGCTGAATCCGTCGTGGGCCGGTTCATCGCGGCCGGATCCGCCGGTCGCGCCGGCCGGTCCGACCGGGTCCGCGTCGTTGTCCGACACGTACGCGATCCGGCTGCCGGTCGGGTCCGGTTGGGCGTCGGTGACCGAGCCGACCACCGGTACCTCGATCACGTCGCCGGTCACCAGGTCGGCCCGGAACAGCCGGCCGGAAAGGACGAACACGGCGACCCGGACGGCCGGGTCGGTGGCGTACCGGGTGATCCCCGCATCGGCGGTGTTCCTCGCACCGGCGGTGTTCCCGGTGCCGAGCAGGATCGTCGGGTCGGCAATCCGACGCTGCTCGCCGCTGTCGACCTCGAACGACCAGAGACCGGCGGCCGGGTCGTGCGGGCCGGTGGAGCGCAGGAACACCACGCGGGCGCCGTCGGCGCCCACGGTCACCGCGTGCGGGGCGCCCCGGACAGGTCTGCGGGTACGGGCGGCAGGCTCCGGTGATTCCACTCCCGGATCGTAGAACCGGCTGATCAGCGATGAGACCGTTAATCCACTCCGGTGCCCATCCGGCGTAAAGTTGCCGGAGTGACCGACCCTGCCGCCGCGCGACGGCTTCTCCTGGTTCATGCCCATCCGGACGACGAGACGATCGGCACCGGTGCCCTGATGGCCCGGTACGCCGCCGCCGGAGTGCAGGTCACCCTGGTCACCTGCACTCTCGGCGAGGAAGGCGAGATCCACCTGCCGCGCCTCGCCGGGCTGGCCCCTGATCAGGCCGACCAGCTTGGCGGGTACCGGATCGCCGAGCTCGACGCCGCCTGTGCGGCGCTCGGAGTGAGCGATCACCGGTTCCTCGGCGGTGCGGGCCGGTACCGGGATTCCGGGATGATGGGCCTGCCCACCAACGACCACCCACGGGCGTTCTGGCAGGCCGACCTGGACGAGGCCGCCGGGTTGCTGCTCGAGGTGCTGCGGGAGACCCGGCCGCAGGTGGTGGTCACCTACGACGACAACGGCTTCTACGGTCACCCCGACCACATCCAGGCCCACCGGGTGACGATGCGCGCCGCCGAACTGGCCGCCGCCGAGGGGGTCGCCCCCGACAAGATCTACTTCACCGCGATGCCGAAGAGCGTGCTCGCCGCCGGCATCGACGCGTTCCGGGGCGCGTCGAACAACCCGTTCGCCGGCGTCGAACACGTCGACGACCTGCCGTTCGGCACCCCCGATCCGCAGATCGCGGCGCGGATCGACGGCACCGCCCACTACCAGGCGAAGCAGGCCGCCATGCGGGCGCATGCCAGCCAGATCCCGGCCGATTCGTGGCTCTACGCGCTGGCCGGCAATGTCGGCGGCGAGTTCATGGGCTACGAGTACTTCGTCCTCGGTGCCGGCCGGCAGGGTCCGGGCGACGGCCCGTACGGCTGGGAGACCGACCTGTTCGCTGGGCTGCCGGCTGGCGAGGTGCCGCTGCCGTGACCTCGCCCGGTGTCTCCGGCCAGGTGTCGGCGGTGGAGCCGTCGCCGCCGGTGGCGACGGCTCCGGCCCCTACCCGCCTGCGTGAGCTGGTGGACCTGGGGCTGCGGACGGTCGGCGGGGTGGTCGCGGCGGTCGCGGCGGTGCTGTCCGCGGTCCTGGAGCTGCTGCTGGCCACGGTACGGGTCGGCGGGCACCTGGTCGGAGTGTCGGTGCTGCTGGCGATCGCCGGCAACGTGCTGGTGAGCTGGTTCGCGATCCGCGCGGTGGGTGCCCGGTGGGCGATGACGTTGCCGGCGGCGGCCTGGTTCGCGGTGATGGTGCTGGCCGCTGGCGGCACCACCGAGGGGGACATTCTGCTGGCCGGCGACAACTGGGTGGGCTTCGCGGTGATCTTCACCGGGGCGATCGCCTTCGCCGTCCTCGCGTTCCGGATGATCCTGGCCCAGCCGGCCCGCCGCAGCGACGGAGGCTGACGCGACCGGGTGTCGGCTCCTACAATCCTCGGTACGAATATAGGGGTCCGGAGAACACACCCGCGCGGTCCGGCGTGCCGTGGACGCGGTGCGGGTCTGGGTGCGGGAGGTGGAGATGAGGCAGCGCTGGCTGCCGGTCGGCGTACTCGCCGGGGTGCTGTTCGCGGTCAATGTGGTGGCCCGGCTGGTGGTCCGCTTCGGGATCGACACCGATCCGCAGACGCAGGACCGGCTCTCGTTCGCGATGTTCGTGGTGATCGGTGTCGTGCTCGGCTCGGTGGCCTTCGTCTGGGGGCGGGACCGCCCGGTCGAGCGGTGGAGCGGTGACGCCGCGGCGGCGATCCTGGCGGCGTTGGTGCCGACCATTTTCGTCGGGCCGTTCGTCAGCGGCGACCATCCGTTCTCGGCCGGGGCGGGCGCGTTCTTCGCCCAGGTATGGCTGTACGCCGGCTTCTCCACCGGCGGGGTGCTGCTCGGCTATCTGGTGCTGATCACACTCGGCTGGGACCACCGGTCCAAGTCGCTGGAACGGTACGCCGAGACCAAGCTCAACAAGCCCCGTCGCGTGGTTCGTCGCTGACCGCCGGCTGCCACGGCAGATAGACGTGGTGGGTGGTGAAGCCGAGCCGGGCGTACAGGGCGGTCGCCGGGTTGTGCTGTTCGACCTGGAGGAACGCGGTCGGCGTGGCCAGTTCGTCGGCGGCCCACCGGCCGACGGCCCGCAGCATCCGGGTGGCGTGCCCCCGCCGCCGGGCCGCCGGCTGCACCTCCAGCAGCGCGATCTGACACCACCGGTGGTCGGCGTCGACAGCGCCCCGGGCGATGGCGACGAGCCGGCCGTCGGCGTACAGATGGGCGAAGCGCACCTGCGGTGCGTCGGTGAGCAGCCGGCGGGCGGCGGCCGGCAGCGGGTCGCCGGCCGATTTGCGGGCCGCTACCAGGGCGAGCCACTCCTGCGACGGCGCGTGGTCCAGCCGTACCGGCGGCCCGCCGCCGGGTGAACCGCCTGCCGCGTCCTCGCCCAGCCCGGCGGTACGGGCCAGCAGGTCGGCCAGCGGCACGGTCTGCACCAGCACCAACGGTCCGCTGCGCCAACCTCGGCGGGCAAGTTCGCCAGCGACCTCGGCGGCAGCTGGCAGCGGCACGTTGACCTGTGCCGGCAGGCCACGCTCGGCGTACCAGGCGGTGACCGCGTCCACCGCGTCCGGCAGTGGGCAGCCGGGGTCGCCGAGTGGCAGCGCCGAGTTCGCCCGGCCGGTCCAGCCGTCGGCGGCGCGCAGCAGCCAGTCGCCGAGCCGCTGCTGTACCGGCGCCGCCCAGGTCTGGTTCGCGGCCCGTTCCAGCTCGGTGACGGCGGCGGATTCGCGGTCCGCCGCGCGACGGGCCGCCGGACTGGCGGTCGGCGGCACCAGCTTGCTGCGGTGCACGTCGGCGAGTGCGACCCGGCGTGGCCCGTTGCGGGTCAGCACCGTGAGTTCGGTCTCGGTCAGCTCGGCCAGCAGGCCGAGTAGGTCGGTATAGAGCGGACGATCTCCGCCAACACCTATAATTTTTCGGACTACCACGCGGTGTCCCACATCTTGTGGCCGGAGCACGATCGACCCCCTCCCCGGCGAGATACTAGGCTCGTCAGTGCCGCGGGCGATCGCGGCATGTCGTGCGGGAAGGAAGGCCAGTGACCTACATCATCGCCGAGCCGTGCGTCGATGTGCTCGACAAGGCGTGCATCGAGGAATGCCCGGTCGACTGCATCTACGAGGGCAATCGGATGCTGTACATCCACCCCGATGAGTGTGTCGACTGCGGTGCATGCGAGCCGGTCTGCCCGGTGGAGGCGATCTTCTACGAGGACGACGTGCCGGAGCAGTGGAAGGAGTACACCACCGCGAACTACGAGTTCTTCGAGGATCTCGGCTCGCCGGGCGGTGCTTCCAAGGTCGGCAAGATCGAGAAGGATACGCCGTTCGTCGCGGCCCAGCCGGCGCGCGGGGACGCGCACTGACCGGGGCACGGGAGGGCTTGGCCGCCGGGCGGTCCGCGCCGACCGGCGGCGGGTCACCGGCCGCCGGCCTGCCGGACTTTCCGTGGGATCGGCTGGCCCCGGTCAAGGAGCGTGCCGCCCGGCACCCCGACGGCATCGTGGACCTCTCGGTCGGTACGCCGGTCGACCCGGTGCCGGCCGTGGTCCAGCAGGCGCTGGCTGCCACCACGGACACCCCGGGTTATCCGATGACGGCCGGCAGCCCGCGACTGCGCGAGGCCATCCGGGACTGGTGCGTACGCGAGTGCGGTGCCGTCGGCGACCGGATCGGTGTGCTCCCGACGGTCGGTTCCAAAGAACTGGTCGCCTGGCTACCCACCCTGCTCGGGGTCGGTCCCGGCGACGTGGTGGTGGTGCCGTCCGTCTGCTACCCGACCTACGAGGTGGGCGCCCGGCTCGCCGGGGCCGAGGTGGTACGGACCGATTCGCTGACCGCGCTCGGGCCGTCCAGCCGGGTCCGGCTGGTCTGGGTCAACTCGCCGGGCAACCCGACCGGCCAGGTGCTGCCGAGCGGGCATCTGCGCAAGGTTGTCGACTGGGCGCGCGAGCGCGGGGCGGTGGTGGCCAGCGACGAGTGCTACCAGACCCTCGGCTTCGAGGCGCAGCCGGTCTCGGTGCTCAGCGGCGACGTCTGCGGCGGTGATCCGACCGGTCTGCTCGCCGTGCACTCGTTGTCCAAGCGGAGCAACCTGGCCGGCTACCGGGCCGGGTTTGTCGCCGGTGAGCCGCGGCTCGTCGACGACCTGCTCGCGGTGCGCAAGCACGCTGGCATGATCGTGCCGGCTCCGGTGCAGGCGGCGATGGTCGCCGCGCTCACCGACGAGCGGCACGTGGCCGACCAGCGTCGGCGGTACGCTGCCCGCCGGGACCGGCTCCGAGGGGCGCTCACCGCGGCCGGCTTCACCATCTCCCACTCGACCGCCGGTCTTTACCTGTGGGCCAGCCGGGACGAGGACAGCTGGTCGACCGCCGACTGGTTCGCCGCCCGCGGCATCCTGGTCGCGCCGGGTGCCTTCTACGGCCCGGCCGGGCAGCGCCATGTGCGGGTCGCATTGACCGCCACCGACGAGCGGGTGGCGACGGCGGTCGCCCGGCTCGACTAGGCTGGCCGGATGGATGCTCCGATGGTGTCGGTGCGCGGTGAGGTGACCCGGGAGGTCCCACCCGAGTTGGCCCGGTTCGGGGTGACCGCCGTCGCCCGGGGCAAGGACCGCTCCGGCACCCTCGCCCGGCTCGCCGAGCGGGGCGACGCGGTCCGTACCTTGATCGACGGGTACGGGCCGGCGATCGAGCGCCGGGAGTCCGGTGCGCTGCTGGTGCGGCCTGAGTGGCGACGCTCCGGGGAACGGGTTGTCGCCTACCATGCCAGCGTCACCACCACCGTCACGGTTGTTGACTTCACTGTGCTCGGTGAGCTGATGATGCGGCTGGCCGGCCAGGACCAGGTCCAGGTCAGTGGTCCGTGGTGGTCGCTGCGGCCGACCAGTCCTGAGCTGGGCCAGGCCCGTCGGGCGGCGATCGCCGAAGCGATCACCCGGGCACGCGACTACGCCGACGCGCTCGGGGCGGAGGTGACCGGCCTGGTGGAATTGGCCGACCACGGGATGTCCGCGCCGCAGCCGGTGGTGTTGCGCGGCGCCCCCCGGGCGTTCGCCGCGACCGAGATGGCGGATGCCGCGCCGCAGCTCGACCTCGACCCGCAGGTGCAGACGGTGCAGGCAGTCGTGGAGGCCCGATTCACCATCTCTGCTCCGGCGGTACTGCGTCCAACGTGACCGGCGAACTTCCCGATCCGGATCGACGTCTCATCGTTGCCGACCATTGCCCGGCAGAAGTATGGCCAACGCGTTGTCGGACTGGTAAACCGAGCGGTGGATGTGTTGCCCGGCGGTGAATGGATCGCCCGGGCGTCAATGGGTCAGTTGTAGGCGTTGCCACGTGTTGACGTCCGGCCTGAGGGGAGGCCCGTGTCGGTCCGGAAGCTCACCAGTGGATATGCCACGGTGATGATCCTGCTGTCCGCCGGGATCCTTCTCGCCCCCGGCTGGCATCCGGTGCTGTGGCCGGCGCTCGGGGTGATGAGCGCCGGTGGAATCTTCTTCGGTATCCGGCGCTACCGGCCGAAACGGGCCGCGGCGTGGTGGAGTCTCGCCGCCGCAGTGGTGATGCTCGCCGCCGGCGACACGACCTACGCGATTCTTCCCGGCTCAATCGTCACCGAGCTGTGCTATCTGACGGTATTCGCCCTCACCGCCGTCGGCCTGTTCATGCTGACCCGGGGCAACCAGATGCTTGGCGACCGGTCGCGGCTGCTCGACGTCCTCACATTTCTGTGCACCGCCGCGCTTCTGGCCTGGATCTTCATCATCGGTCCGTACATCACCGCTCCCGGGATGGAGCCGTTCGAACGATCGATCCTCGCCGCGTACGCCCTCGGTGATCTGTTGATTCTGGCCGTGATGATTCGCCTGCTGGCGACGAATCCACGGACCCCGGCCCTGGTTTTGCTGCTCGTCGGGGGTGCCGGCATGCTCACCGGCGACATCCTGTACGGACTGACGACGCTCGGTGAGCCGTGGCAGCCCGGCGGGCCGATCGAACTCGGCTGGCTGCTGACGTATCTGACCTGGGGAGCGGCCGGGCTGCATCCGTCGATGGCGCAGCTCTCCGAGCCGGCGGAGATCGAGCCGGGCAAGATCAGCCGGCCGTGGGCGGTGCTGCTGGTCCTGGCAACCATGATCTCGCCGTCGATTCTGCTGATCGAGGCGATGACCGGGCGGATCCGCGACGGGGCGATGCTGGCCATCACCTCGGCGGTGGTCTTCGCGTTGGTGCTCAGCCGGTTCGGTGACGTGCTCGCGGCACACCGTCAGACGGTCCGCCGGGAGCAGGGGCTGCGGGACGCGTGCGCCGCCCTGGTCTCGGCGGCCGACGCGGCGCAGGTGGATCGCGCGGTGCGGTCCGGGATCGCCCGGATCGTGCCGGAGGGCGTAGACCACCGCCTGGTGCTGGTGCTCAACCGCACCGGCGGGGTACCGGCGCTGGCCAGCAGCGTCTGGGGGCCGTCGGTGCCGGCGACGGCGACCGGCACGTTGCTGCCGTCGACCGCTGCGGTGCGACGCACCCGGCTGCTGCGTCGGCCGACCCTGACCCCGATGCTGGCCCACCAGCTCGGGTCGTTTCCGTTCGCGTTGCTCTGCCCGTTGGTGCTGCCGGAGCAGCGGCTACCCGGTCCGGTGCCGGCGCAGCCGCGGCCCGACGTGACCGGTCCGCGAGCCGGGGTTCTGCTGGTCTCGGCCGAGACCGGCGTCCTCAACGCGTTGCGCGACGCCATCGAGGTGCTGGCCAGTCACGCCAACATGGCGTTGGAACGGATCCGGCTGGGTGACGAGATCAACCGGCGGGACGCGGAGGTGTACTTCCGGGCCCTGGTGCAGAACAGCGTGGACATCATTCTGATCGTCGATGACGGCGACGCGGTCCGGTACGCCAGCCCGGCGGTGCAGACGGTGCTCGGTCGGCCGGCACCGGGCGGCGGCCCGCTGACCGACCTGGTCGATCCGCCCGACCACGGCCGGGTGCTCGAAGGGCTGGCCCTGGTCCGCTCCTCCGGTGAGCCGCACGACTGGCCGGACTGGCGGCTGCGGCACGCCGACGGTAGCACCGTGCAGGTCGAGGTGAGCTGCCGTGACCTGCGGTCGGACCGGGCGGTTCGCGGTCTGGTGCTCACCCTGCGGGACGTCACCGAGCGGCGTCGGCTGGAGCAGGAGTTGACTCACCGGGCGTTCCACGACTCGTTGACCGGTCTGGCGAACCGGGTGCTGTTCCACGACCGGGTGCAGCAGGCAGTGGCCCGCGCCCAGCGCGGCGGGTACGCGGTCGGCGTACTGTTCATCGATCTTGACGATTTCAAGGTGGTCAACGACACGATGGGCCATCAGGCCGGCGACGAGTTGCTGGTCGCGGTGGCGAACCGGTTGGCGGCCACGCTGGGATCGGCCGACGCGGCCGCCCGGCTCGGCGGTGACGAGTTCGCCGCGCTGGTCGACGACGCAACCGACCCGGCCGAGGTGGAGCAGACGGCGCAGCGGGTGGTGGCGGCCTTCACCGAGCCGTTCCGGCTCGCCGGCCGGATGGTCGGTGGCGCGGTCAGCGTCGGGGTCGCCACCACCTCGGACGCCGAGGGCACCGACGAGCTGCTGCGGCACGCGGATCTCGCCCTCTACGTCGCCAAGGGTGCGGGCAAGGGACGCTGGCGGCGGTACCAGCCGGCGTTGCACGTGAGTTTGATCCGGCGGATGGAGCTGCGTACCGCGTTGGAACGGTCGGCGCCGGAGTCCGACTTCGCCGTCGTGTACCAGCCGGTCGTCGAGCTGTCCAGCGGCAACGCCGTCGGGCTGGAGGCGTTGCTGCGGTGGCGGCACCCGAGCCTGGGGCTGCTGCGGCCGGACCAGTTCATCGACGTGGCCGAGGAGACCGGGCTGATCGAGCCGATCGGCGACTGGGTGCTGGGCCGGGCGCTCGCCGCTGTCACCCAGTGGCGGGCCGCTCTGCCGGTGGGCGAGGCTCCGTATGTCAGCATCAACGTCTCCGCCCGGCAGTTCCGGGTGGCCGGCTTCACCGGCAAGGTCCGTCGCGAGTTGATCGCCGCCGGGTTGCCGGCGGACTCGGTGATGCTGGAGCTGACCGAGAGTCTGCTGCTGCAGAACGACGACCAGGTCTGGGCGGACCTGGCGCAGCTGCGCGAGCTCGGTGTCCGGCTGGCCATCGACGATTTCGGTACGGGGTTCTCTTCGCTCAGCTACCTGCGTCAGCTGCCTATCGACGTGCTCAAGATTGACCGTTCGTTCACCGCGGAGATGGCCTTCTCGCAACGGCAGCGGTCGTTGGTGGACGGGATCATCCGGTTGGCGCACTCGCTCGGTCTGCAGGTGGTGGCAGAGGGCATTGAGACGGTTGTCGACCGGAACCTGCTCGGTAATCTGGGCTGCGGCTTCGGGCAGGGTTATCTGTTTTCCCGGCCGCTCGCCGAGGCGGACGCGGCGGCCTGGCTGGCCGGTGGCCGGCCGGTCGGGTTGACCCACCCATAGATCATCTACAAGTAGTAGCTTGGCGACTCAGAGTGCAAATCATGTCCATATTGCCCCGAGTTTCGGGCCGGGTCGGTGCATACCAGGTATGCAATCCTGGGGCTTCGGAATCACGACCCTGACGCCGCTGCGGCGTCTACCGGGGAGGTTCACGATGTCCAATCCATCCAGGAGAGTCCAAGCCGCCGCTCTCGTCGCCGTACTGGCCGCGACGCTGGTCGGTGTCGGACGGCCGGGACCGGCCGCCGCCCGCCCGGCACCGACCCTCGACGACCCGGTCAGCCGGGTCCGTACCGACCCCGCGACCGCGGTCACCCTGGTCACCGGGGACCGGGTCGTCGTCACCAGCGCCGGCACCGCTGTCCAACCCGCCCCAGGCCGCAACCACCTGCGGTTCCACACCTACCAGAGCTCCGACGGCCGGTACGTCGTACCAGCCGACGCGCAGCCGCTGATCCGCGCCGGCGTGCTGGACCGGCGACTGTTCAACGTCACCGACCTGATCTCGTACGGCTACCACGACGCCGCCACCGCTCGGCTGCCGCTGCTCGTCGAGTACGCCGCCCCGGCCGACGCCGCCCGCCGGGACGCCGGTGGCCTTGCCGGCGCGCGGATCACCCGGGACCTGCCGGCGATCGGCGGCGCCGCGCTGACCGCCGACAAGCACGCGGCGACCGACTTCTGGGCGGCGGTCACCGGCACCGCCCCGGTACCGCCCGGCGAGGCCACCGGCCGCGCCGGAACCCTGGCCACCGCCTCCGGCCTGGCCCGGGTCTGGCTGGACGGCCGACGGCGACTGCTGCTCGACCGCAGCGTCGGGCAGATCGGTGCGCCGGCCGCTCACGACGCCGGATTCACCGGTGCCGGGGTGACCGTCGCGGTGCTGGACAGCGGAGTCGACGCAGACCACCCCGACCTGACCGGCAAGGTGGCCCGGTCGGAAAACTTCACCGACGATCCGGACCCGGCCGACCGGGTCGGCCACGGCACCCACGTCGCCTCGATCATCGCCGGCAGCGGTGCCGCCTCGGGCGGGGCGAACCGTGGTGTGGCCCCCGACGCCACCCTGATCTCCGGCAAGGTGTGCGAGTCGTCCTGGTGCACCGAGTCGGCGATTCTGGCCGGGATGCAGTGGGCCGCGACCGACCAGCGGGCCACCGTCGTCAACCTCAGTCTCGGTGGCCCGGACACTGCGCAGACCGATCCGCTGGAAAAGGCGGTCGACACGCTCACCGCGCAGACCGGCGCGCTCTTCGTGATCTCAGCCGGCAACTCCGGCGAGGACCGCACCGTCGGCTCGCCGGGCAGCGCCGACGCGGCGCTGACCGTGGGCGCGGTGGACCGCGACGACACGCTCGCCGACTTCTCCAGCCGTGGCCCGCGCACCGGTGACGACGCGGTCAAGCCGGATCTCACCGCCCCGGGCGTCGGGATCGTCGCGGCCCGCGCCGCCGGCACCACCCTCGCCGATCCGGTCGACGAGCACTACGTCGCCGCCTCCGGCACCTCGATGGCCGCGCCGCACGTGGCCGGAGCCGCCGCGCTGCTCGCCCAGCGGCGGCCGAACTGGACCGCCGTGCGGTTGAAGGCCGGCCTGATGGCGTCGGCCGCGCCACGGTCCGGCACCGGAGCGTACCCGCAGGGTGCCGGCCGGGTGGACGTCGCCCGCGCCGTCACCCAGGAGCTGATCAGCCGACCGGCCAGCGTATCGTTCGGCCGCGCCGACTGGCCGCACCACGACGACCCGGCGATCGTCGAGAAGGTCACCTACCGCAACACCGGCAGCGAGCCGCAGACCCTGACCCTCTCCGTCGAAGCCGTCGGCCCGACCGGCCGCAGCGCGCCGGCGGAGATGTTCCGGGCCGGTGCCGACACGGTGACCGTACCGGCCGGCGGCACCGCCGCTGCCACCCTGACCGCGGACACCAGCGTCGGTGGCCCGAACGGCTACTACTCCGGCCATCTGGTCGCCACCGGCGCCGGCCAGCGCGTCGTCACCCCGTTCGGCGTCCACCGAGAGGTGGAAAGCTACGATTTGACCTTTGTCCACGTCGACCAGGCCGGCGTGGCGACCGACGACTACTGGACCGTCGCGGTCGGCCTGGACCAGCCCGCGGACGCGATGCCGTGGACCTCGGACGGCTCCGGCCGGGTCACCGCCCGGCTGCCCGCCGGCCGGTACGGACTGTCCAGCGTGATCCAACGCCAGACCGGCGAACAGGAGTACGAGCTCGCCGTCCTGGTCCGGTCGAACCTGCGGCTGGACGGTGACCGCACCGTACTGTTCGACGCGCGTACCGCCCGCCCGGTCCGGATGACCGTGCCCGAGTCGACCGCGCGTCCGGCGCTGGTCGACATCAGCTTCCAGTACCGCACCCCGGACGCGGGTGCTGGGATCGGAGTGCTGGCTGACACCTTCGACGGGCTCGCCGCCGCCCACGAGGGCGGGCCGTCGGGCGCGGGCGAGTTCACCGCCAGCATCGCCAGCCAGTGGCTGCGACCGGACGGCGCGGACGGGTTCACGGCCAGCCCGTACTTCTACGGGTTGAGCGAGCTTTTCGCCGACCGGCTGCCCAACGGGTTCACCAGGCACTACCGTCCCCGGGACCTGGCCACCGTCCGGCACCGGTTCCGTGGGGTGAGCCACGGCGACCTCACCGACCGGCTGGTCTTCCCCGGCCACGGCGAGCGGGACATCGGGGGATGGGCGCTGGTGACCCCGGTCGAACTACCCAGCGTGCGGGTGGAGCACTACAGCGTGTCGAGCACGTCGACCTGGGAGAGTTCCCTGGAGTTCGGCCGGGCGGTGGAGGGTCAGCTCTGGCCGGAGTACACCGCCGTGCTGGTCTCGCCGCCGAGCCGCCACCAGCCCGGCAAACGCACCCTGGACACCTGGAACCTGGCGCCGTACGGGCCGGTGTTCCCGGCCGTCTCGGGCGACGGTGCCTGGGTCAGCCGGCGGGGCAACGTCGTCGACGTTCAGGTGCCGATGTTCGGCGACGCGCAGGGCCACCCCGGCGGGGTGGTGTCGCGGACCGCGCGGACCGCGCTGTACCGCAGCGGCAAGCTGATCGGGGATAGCCCGGAGCCGGGCTACGGCCGGTTCCCGGTGCCCCGGGCCCAGGCCGACTACCGGCTTGAGGTGTCGGCGACGCACGACGTCGGGGACTTTTCCACGTCGGTCAGCGGGGCGTGGACCTTTCCGTCCGGTCCGGTGAACCGTGACCAGGTGGCGGCCCTGCCGGTGATGGCGGTGCGGTTCACCCCGTCGGTGGACGCCGGCAACACCGCCGTCGCCGGGCGGGCGATGGAGATCCCGTTCACCGCCACCCACCAGCCGGGCGTGGTCGGGATCGGGATCCGTCGGCCGACCGTCGAGGTGTCCTACGACGGTGGGCGGACCTGGCTGCCGGCCGACGTACGGTCCGCCAAGGCCGGCTGGACCGCCATGGTCCACCATCCGGACCGGGACGGTTTCGTGTCGCTGCGGGCGTCGGTCACCGACCGGGCCGGCAACACGGCACGGCAGACGATCATCCAGGCGTACCGGATCGCGCGGCGCTGACCCGCGCCGGTCGGTGCCCTGTCCGCCCCGTAGCGGCGGGTGGGGCACCGACCGGTCCGCGGTCAGCTGTTGGCGTGCAGTGCCTCGTTGAGCTGGATGCCGGCGCCGGTGCGCGGCCGGGCCTCCAGCGCCCCGGTGACCGAGTTGCGCCAGAACAGCAGCCCGTCGACGCCGGACAGTTCGCGGGCCTTGACCACCCGGCCGTCCGGCAGGGTCACCTTGGAGCCGGCGGTGATGTAGCAGCCGGCCTCGACCACGCAGTCGTCGCCCAGCGAGATGCCGATGCCGGCGTTCGCGCCGAGCAGGCTGCGCTCGCCGATGCGGACCTTTTCGGTGCCGCCACCGGAGAGGGTACCCATGATCGACGCGCCGGCCCCGACGTCGGAGCCGTCGCCGACCACCACGCCGGCGACGATTCGCCCCTCGACCATCGAGGTGCCGAGCGTGCCGGCGTTGAAGTTGCAGAAGCCTTCGTGCATGACGGTCGTCCCGGATGCCAGGTGGGCGCCGAGCCGTACCCGGTCGGCGTCGGCGATCCGCACCCCGGACGGCACCACGTAGTCGGTCATCCGGGGGAACTTGTCCACCCCGTACACCGCCAGGTGCCGCCCGGCGGCCCGCTCGATCAGCCGCAACTCGTCGACCCGGTCCGGCGGGCACGGACCGGCGGAGGTCCAGGCGACGTTGGCCAGCCGGCCGAAGATGCCGTCCAGGTTGAGCTCGTTCGGCCGGACCAGCCGGTGGGAGAGCAGGTGCAGGCGCAGGTACGCGTCGGCGGCGTCGGCGATCGGGTCGGCCAACGAACCGATCTCGACGACCACGATCTCGGTACGCAGTCCGGGCAGTGCCCGGGGGCCGAGCACTGCGCCGGGCAGCCCGGCGGGTGTGCTGCCGTCCGCGGCTGGCGGACGCTCGCCGAGCCCCAGCTGGCCGATCGGATACCAGGTGTCCAGCACCTGCCCCTGCTCCGTGCAGGTGGCCAGGCCGATGCCCCAGGCGGGCTGCGTCGAAACCGTCACCGAACTGTCGCCTTCCGATCGGGGTACGAGTCACCACCGGGTCGACGTCCGGGCGATCCGGGTGATCAGCGGACGAGTCGATCCTGCCGAGACGGTACCGTGCCAGCCATGGTGAACCCGCTGACCCCCGAGGTCCTGGCCGATCCGGTGACCCTGACCCGCGCGTTGGTCGACATCGAGTCGGTGTCGCGCAACGAGCAGCGGATCGCCGACTGCGTGGAGCAGGCGCTGTCCGTCGTGCCCTGGCTCACCACCGGGCGGTACGGCAACACGGTGATGGCCCGGACCGAGCTGGGGCGTTCCCGACGGGTGGTGCTCGCCGGGCATCTGGACACCGTGCCGCTGGCCGACAACTTCCCGTCCCGGGTGGTCGACGGCGTGATCTACGGCTGCGGCACCTCGGACATGAAGTCCGGGGTGGCGCACGCGTTGCATCTGGCGGCCACCGTCGCCGAGCCGAGGTACGACGTCACCTACCTGTTCTACGAGGCGGAGGAGATCGACTCACGGTTCAACGGGCTACGTCTGGTGGCCGAGACCCACCCGCAGTGGCTGTCGGCCGACTTCGCGGTGCTGCACGAGCCGACCCACGGCGTCGTCGAGGCCGGTTGCCAGGGCACCCTGCGGGCGGTGGTCGGCACCACCGGCCGCCGGGCCCACTCGGCCCGGTCCTGGCATGGGGTGAACGCCATCCACGCCGCCGGTGAGGTGCTGCGCCGGCTGGGCGACTATTCGGCGCGGACCGTCACCATCGACGAATGCGAGTACCGGGAAGGGCTGAACGCGGTCCGGATCGGCGGCGGGGTGGCCGGCAATGTGATCCCGGACCGGTGCGACGTCGAGGTCAACTTCCGGTTCGCGCCGGACCGCGACGGGCAGCAGGCGGAGCAGCACGTCCGCGAGGTCTTCGCCGAGTTCGACGTCGAGGTGGTCGACTGCGCCGGCGGGGCGCTGCCCGGACTGACGTCGGCACCGGCGCGGGAGTTCCTCGCGGCGGTCGGCGCGCCGCCGGTCGCGAAGCTGGGCTGGACCGACGTCGCCCGGTTCGCCGCGCTGGGCATCCCGGCGCTCAACTTCGGCCCCGGCGACCCCAACCTGGCGCACGCCCGTGACGAGCACGTGGAGATCGAGAAGATTCAGCAAGGTGCCGAGACACTCCGGCGTTGGCTGACGCCGGAGTGAACCGGGATCACCGCAGCAGTGCCGGCTCCTGCTCGACGGCGTCGTCCCCCGGCTCAGCCGGAAGCGCTCGCCCGCCGGCAACCCGGCGCTCGGCCACCACGACACGGATCCGGCGGTGCATCTGCCGCCGGACCCGGATGAGTTCGCTACGTGTCATCATGACTACTCCTCCCCCCGAAGGTGCCGTGACGGCGTCCTCCCCACCGTCCGGCGTACCCAGTATCTGTTAGAGAAGACGTAGCCGCAGCCGATTTGGTTGCGCTTGACGCAAGATTGACATCACCTTTTTCGTCATGGTCCAGGTGAGTGTCGCAGCGGGGCCGTTCGGCGTCCGCACTGGACACGCGCGGGCGGCCCGTCAAGCACGGCACGCCGCCCACTACGGTTGTCCAGATGGACCAGTCGAACAACTATTGCCTGCCAGACGACCAATCCCGACCGGGACCGGACGGGGTCGGCCCGACATCCGACGAACCGGGGTCGGAGCGGCACCGGGGCGCGGTGACCCTGCGCCGGGAAGCGGTCCGCCGCAGCACCGCCGATCAGGGTCTGCTCGATTCACGGGCCCGTGGTGAATGGAAGACCAAGGATTCCTGGCGGGCGCTGCGAATCCTGTCGGAGTTCGTCGAAGGGTTCGACACTCTCGCTGATCTGCCGCCGGCGGTCAGTGTTTTCGGGTCAGCCCGCAGCGCGCCGGACAGCCCGGAATGCCGGCTCGCCGAAGAACTGGGCCGTGCGCTCGCCGGTGCCGGCTACGCCGTGATCACCGGCGGCGGTCCCGGTGTGATGGAGGCGGCCAACCGGGGTGCCACCGAAGCCGGCGGCGTGTCGGTGGGGCTCGGCATCGAATTGCCGTTCGAGCAGGGCATCAACGAATGGGTGGAGGTAGGCATCAACTTCCGCTACTTCTTCGCCCGCAAGACCATGTTCGTCAAGTACGCCCAGGCGTTCGTGGTGCTGCCCGGCGGGTTCGGCACCATGGACGAGTTGTTCGAGGCGCTCACCCTGGTGCAGACCGGCAAGGTGACCAGGTTCCCGGTGGTGCTGATGGGCACCGGGTACTGGTCCGGACTGGTCGACTGGCTGCGTGACACGATGCAGGCGCAGGGTCGGATCGGCGATGCCGACCTCGACCTGCTCTGCCTGACCGACGACGTCGCCGAGGCGGTACGGCACATCGTCGACGCGGATGCCGCACTCGCCGCGGAGCAGGCGGCGCTGCGCCAGACGGCGCACGCCCAGATCGAGGCCGAGCGGCAGGCCGGTGAACGGGCACCGGCCGGGTACCACCGGCCGGCGGAAGGAGAGGAGTAGCACGGATGGCCGCGATCGGAGTCTTCTGCGCCTCGTCGCGCACTCTCGAGCAGCGGTGGCTCGACCTGGCCGCCGAGACCGGGCGGGAGCTGGCCCGACGTGGGCACACCCTGGTCTCCGGCGGCGGCTGTGTCGGCATGATGGGTGTGCTCGCGGACGGTACCCGGGCCGGCGGCGGCTGGACGCTCGGGGTGATCCCGCAGTCGCTGGTCGACCTGGAAGTGGCCGACACCCACTCCGACGAACTCGTCGTCACCGACGGGATGGCCAGCCGCAAGACGCTGATGATCGAAAAGTCGGATGCGTTCGTCACCCTCCCCGGCGGCCTTGGCACCCTGGACGAACTGTTCGAGGTGTGGACCACGGCGGTGCTCGGGCTGCACCGCAAACCGGTGGTGCTGGTCGACACCGATGGCTTCTACCAGGGGCTGCTGGACTGGCTGACGGCGTTGGCGGAGACGGCGTTCGTGGGGCGGTCGGCCCGGGAGATGCTGATCGTTGTCGATTCGGTGTCGGCGGCGCTGGACGAGATCGAGGCCCGGTTAGGTTGACCGGGTCCGCGCCGTCCGGTGTGCCCACCTCCCGGCGTGCCGGCCACCCGGCTGCCGACAGCTGTCCCATCGTCGTGGTGAGATGAGCGGCGTGCAGGCGTACCGGCTGGTCCGCCGGCCGGCGCAGGCCGAGCCGGCGCGCTTCGACGACCCCGCGCAGCAGGCGGTGGTCACACACACCGACGGGCCGCTGCTGGTCGTCGGCGGTCCGGGGACCGGAAAGACCAGAACCCTGGTCGACGCGGTCGCCACCCGGGTCGCCGAGGGGACCGACCCGGAGCGGATCCTGGTGCTCACCTTCAACCGTCGGGCCGCCGTCGCACTGCGCCGGCGGATCGAGGCGGCGATCGCCGCCGGCTCCCGGCGGGTGCTGCACGAACCCCTGGTACGCACGTTTCCCGGCTACGCGTTCGGCCTGTTGCGCCGGGCCGCCGCCGAACGGGGTGAGCCGTCGCCGCGGCTGCTCACCGGCCCCGAGCAGGATCTGATCATCCGCGAGCTGCTGGACGTGGCCGGCCCACAGCCGGGGACCGCCGGTCCGGCCGGCCCGGCCGCCTCCACCGGCTCGACCGGCCCGGCCGGTGATCAGATCGGCGACCCGGTCGGCTGGCCGCCGGAGCTGCGCGCCGCCCTACCCACCAGGGCGTTCGCCACCCAGCTGCGAGACCTGCTGCAGCGGGCCACCGAACGCGGTGTCGGGCCGGTCGAGCTGGCCCGGCTCGGCGAACGGCTCGGCCGGGCTGACTGGCCGGCGGCGGCCCGCTTCCTGCGCCAGTACGTCGCGGTCCTCGCGCTGCGCGACGTCAGCAACCGGGGTTCGATCGGCTACGACCACGCCGAGCTGGTCCGGGCCGCCACCGGGTTACTCACCGACGATCCGCCGCTGCTGGGGGCTGAACGGGGCCGGCTGTCCTACGTCTACGTTGACGAGCTGGCTGACACGGACCCGGCGCAGGTCGAGCTGCTCGGTCTGATCGCCGGTGGCGGGCGGCCGCTGGTCGCGTTCGCCGACCCGGACTCCTCGACATACGCGTTCCGGGGCGCCGATCCGGGCATCGTGCCGGCGTTCGGGCACCGGTTCCGGACCGCCTCGGGCGCGCCCGCCCGGCAGATCCTGCTGCCGGTCTGCTACCGCACCGACCCGGAGCTGCTGGCGGCCACCGCTCGGGTGGCCCGGCGGCTGCGCGGCCCGGCCGGCCACCGCGAGCTGCGCCCGGCCCCTGCCGGCGGGATGGTCGGTCGGTCGTCGGCCGACCCACCGCCGGCCGTCGGCGCGGACCCGGACAGCGGCGACGCCGTGGCGGTACGGGTGTTCCGCTCGTCGACCAGCGAGGCCAGCTATCTGGCGCATGCGCTGCGGGTGGCGCATCTGATCGACGGGGTGCCGTGGTCCCGGATGGCGGTGATCGTGCGCTCGACCACGCTGCAACTGCCGCCGCTGCAGCGGGCGCTGCACGTCGCCGGTGTGCCGACCGTGGTGCACGCCGAGGACCTGCCGCTGCACCGGCAGCCGGCGGTGGCGCCGCTGCTGTTGCTGCTGCGCTGCGCGTTGGAGCCGGACAGGCTGGACGAAGAGGCGGCGGTCGCCCTGCTGCATTCCCCGCTGGGCGGGGCGGACCCGCTGGCCGAGCGGCGCCTGCGGCAAGGGCTGCGGGCCCTGGCGCTGGCCGCCGGTGACCGCCGTCCCTCCGGTGAACTGCTGGTCGACGCGTTGCGTGACCCGGCGGAGCTGGCCGCGATCGAGCGCCGCTGGGCGGCACCGGCGCAGGCGGTCGCGGCGCTGCTGGCCACCGCGCGGGACACCGCGGCCCGGCCGGGTGCGACCGCCGAGGACGTGCTCTGGGCGGTGTGGCAGACCAGCGGGCTGGCCGACCGGTGGTTCGGCGCGATTCTGCGCGGCCGGACGCCGGCCGGCCCGGCCGGCACCGTACCGGTCGGTGGGGTGACCGACGCCGGGGGGCGGTGGCGGGCCGCGGCGGCGGACCGGGACCTCGACGCGGTGATGGCGCTGTTCGACGCGGCTGCCCGGTTCGTCGATCGGCTGCCGGGTGCCCGGACCGAGGTCTTCCTCGACCATGTGCTCGGCCAGCAGTTGCCGGCCGACACCCTGGCGCCGAGCGGCGACCGAGGCGAGGCGGTCCGGCTGCTCACCGCGCACGCCGCGAAAGGTTTGGAATGGGACGTGGTGGCGGTCGCCGGGGTGCAGGAGGGCGTCTGGCCGGACCTGCGGCTGCGTGGCAGCCTGCTCGGTTCGGAACGGCTGGTCGACGTGCTGACCGGCCGGTCCGACGGGGCCGGGCTCACCGCGTCGCTGGTCGCGCAGACGTCGGCGCTGCTCGACGAGGAGCGGCGGCTGTTCTATGTGGCGGTGACCCGGGCCCGCCGGCGGCTGCTGGTCACCGCGGTCGCCTCCGCAGGGGTCGGCGGGCTGGACCACGAGGAGCAGCCGAGCCGGTTCCTGCACGAGCTGGGCGTGTCGACGGTGGACGCCGACGGCGAGGAGCTGCCGACCCTGCCGGTCGGCCGGCCGCCCCGGTCGCTCACCCTGCCGGCGCTGGTCGCCGAGCTGCGTACCGTGGTCGCCGACCAGACGGCGCAGCCGCAGCGCCGGCAGGAGGCGGCGGCGGTGCTCGCCCGGCTGGCGGTCGCCGGGGTGCCCGGTGCCCACCCGGATGACTGGTGGGGGCTGCGGCCGCTGTCCGACGACCGGCCGCTGGTCGACGAGGGGGAATCGGTCCGGGTCACCCCGTCGACCATGGAGAGCGCGCTGCGGTGCAGCCTGCGCTGGCTGCTGGAGCGGCACGGCGGTCGGGGCGAGCCGAGCGCGGCTGCCGGCGTCGGCAACCTGGTGCACGCGGCGGCGATGCTCGCCGAGGACGCCAGCGTCGACCGGGCGAAACTGCTGGAGTACGTCGCCGCCCGGTTCGACGCGATCGACCTGGCCGCCCGCTGGATGGCCGGTCCGGAGCTGGCCCGCGCCGAGGGCATGGTCGACAAGCTGCTGCGCTGGCTGGCCAGCAACCCGCGTCGGCTGCTCGCCATCGAGCACGAGTTCACCGTACGGCTGGACGACCCGCGGCAGCCGGTGGAGTTGACCGGCCGGGTGGACCGGTTGGAGATCGACGCCGACGGCCGGCTGGTGGTGATCGACCTCAAGACCGGTAAGTCGACCTCGGTGACCGCCGCCGAGCTGGCCGAGCATCCGCAGCTCGGCGCCTACCAGGCGGCGGTCGAGGCGGGGGCGTTCGCCGAGTACGGCGACGACGCCGGTGGCGCGGCGCTGGTCCAGCTCGGTACCCCGGTGAAGGAGGCGAAGGAGCAGCAGCAGGAGCCGCTGGCTGACACCGACGACGCCGGTTGGGCGAGCGCGATGGTCCGCCGTACCGCCCAGACGATGGCCGCGTCGACGTTCTCCGCGGTGGCCAACTCCAGCTGCCGGGTCTGCCCGGTGAAGACCAGCTGCCCGGTCTCCGGCAAGGGCCGGCAGGTCGTCGAACCACCGGCGGAGCACGGATGACCCAGCAGTCGTTGTTCGCCGCCGCTCCGCCGCCGCGTCGCCGCCCCGACGCCGGGCCGCGCTACACCCCGCAGGAGCTGTCCCGGCTGCTGAAACTGCCGCCACCGACCCCGGAGCAGGCGGCGATCATCGCCGCCCCGGTGGAGCCGCTGCTGGTGGTCGCCGGGGCCGGGTCCGGCAAGACCGAGACGATGGCCGCCCGGGTGGTCTGGCTGGTCGCCAACGACCAGGTACGCCCGGAGCAGGTGCTCGGCCTCACCTTCACCCGTAAGGCCGCCGGTGAGCTGGCCCACCGGATCCGGACCCGGCTGGGACAGCTGGTCCGCCAGCTCGGCCGGCAGGGCCGCCGGGCGGAGGAGGATCCGCTGGCCGGCGAGCCGATGGTGGCCACCTACCACTCGTACGCCGCCCGGGTGGTCACTGAACACGGGCTCCGGGCCGGCTACGAGCCGTCGGCCCGGCTGCTCACCGAGGCGTCCCGCTGGCAGATCGTCGACTTCCTGGTCCGCAACTACGACGGTGACATGTCCGAGGTGGACCGGGCACCGGGCACGGTCACCGACGCGGTGCTGGCACTCGCCGGGGAGTTGGCCGAGCACCTGGTCACCCCGGACCAGCTGGCCGGCTGGACCGGCCGGTTCTTCGCCGAGGTGCAGTCCCGGCCCGGCCGGGTGTACGCCGACGTGCGGCGGGCGCTGACCATCCAGCAGATCCGGCTGCGCCTGCTGCCTCTGGTCCGGGCGTACCAGCAGCGCAAGGCCGATTTCGAGGCGATGGACTTCGCCGACCAGATGTCCCGGGCGGCGCAGGTGGCCCGGGACCATCCGGCGGTGGGCGAGTTGGAGCGGGACCGCTACCGGGTGGTGCTGCTCGATGAGTACCAGGACACCAGCCACGCCCAGGTGGTGATGCTGCGGTCGCTGTTCGGCGGCGGGCATCCGGTGGTCGCGGTCGGTGACCCGTGCCAGTCGATCTACGGCTGGCGCGGGGCGAGCGCCGGCACCCTGGACCGGTTCCCCGGCGAGTTCGCCCGCGCCGACGGCACCCCGGCCCGGTCGCTGACGCTGACCACCAGTTGGCGTAACCGGCCGGAGATCCTCAGCGTCGCCAACCAGCTGTCCGGCCCGCTGCGGACCGCCGGGGCCCGGGTGGCGGCGCTGGCTGCCGCCGCGAAGGTCGCCCCGCCGATTCCGGGCCGCACGGCCCGGGGCGCGCCGGCCGCGACGGTGCACTGCGCGCTGCTGGACACGGTGCTCGACGAGGCCGAGTGGATCGCCGACGGCATGTTGGCGGCCTGGCGGGGGGCGGCCGGCGTCGAGCCGGGTCGCGGTGACGAGATCCCGGTCGACGCCCGGCCGACCAGCGCGGTGCTGGTCCGGGTGCGCAGCCAGATCCCGGCGGTCGAGGCGGCGCTGCGGGCCTGCGGCCTGCCGGTCGAGGTGGTCGGTCTCGGCGGCCTGCTGGACACCCCGGAGGTCCGCGACGTCGTCAGTACGCTGCGCGTGCTAGCCGATCCGACCGACGGTGCGGCGCTGCTGCGGCTGCTGACCGGGGCCCGGTGGCGGATCGGTCCCCGGGACCTGGTGGCGCTGCACCGGCGGGCCCGGGCGATCGCCGACGTCCGGCGGGAGCTGCCCCGGGCCGGGGCGGCCGAGCCGGAGATCGTCGTCGACCGGCTCGACGAGGCCAGCCTGGTGGAGGCGTTGGCCGATCCGGGGCCGGCCCAGCTGTACTCGGCGGAGGGCTACGCCCGGCTGCGTGGGTACGGCCGGGAGCTGGCCCTGCTGCGGCAACGCCTGGACCAGTCGTTGCCGGACCTGATCGCCGACGTCGAGCGGACCACTGGCCTGGACGTGGAGGTGGCGGTCCGGGCCGGCGGGGCCGGCGGCGGTGACGCCGGGCTGGCCCGCGGGCACCTGGACGCGCTCGGCGACGTCGCCGCCCGGTTCGCCGGTGAGTCGGACACCGCGACCCTGTCGGCGTTCCTGGCGTTCCTGGACGCCGCCGAGGACGAGGAACGCGGGCTGAGCCCCGGCGAGATCGACGTGGTGTCCGGCGCGGTGCAGATCCTCACCGCGCACGCCGCCAAGGGCCTGGAGTGGGACGTGGTGGCGGTGGCCGGGCTGACCCGCGACGTCTGGCCGGGGGCGGTGCGTGGCTCGGACCACTACCTGTACGGCCTCGGGGTGCTGCCGTTCCCGTTGCGCGGCGACGCGGACGGCCTGCCGGCGTTGGCTCTCGACGACGCCGAGGACCAAAAGGCGGTGGAGCGGGAGCTGACCGAGTTCGGAAAGCGGTGGCGCGAGCACGACGAGCGGGAGGAGCGGCGGCTGGCGTACGTGGCGGTCACCCGGCCGCGCCGGCTGCTGCTCTGCTCCGGCTACTGGTGGGGTGCCGGGGTGAAACGGCACCGCGGGCCGTCGGTGTTCCTCAAGGAGATCCACGACGACTGCCTGGCCGGCGCGGGGGTGGTGGACCACTGGGCGCCGGAGCCGCTGCCGGGTGCGGCAAACCCGATCGACGAGGTGACGGTACGGGCCGAGTGGCCGGCCGATCCGCTGGGCGCGCAGCGGCCCCGGATGGCGGAGGCGGCGAACCTGGTCCGTCAGGCGATGGACCGGCCGGTCGACCCGCCGGACGATCAGCCCTCGGCGGGGTGGTGGGCGGAGGCCCGGATCCTGCTCGCCGAGCGGGATCGGCTGGCCCACGGGGTCGGGCCGGTGGACGTGCCGTTGCCGGACCAGTTGTCGGTGTCGCAGTTGGTGGCCCTGCGTCGGGACCGGTTCGGGCTGGCCCGCACGCTGCGCCGGCCGCTGCCCGGTCGACCGGACCCGTACGCCCGACGGGGGACGGCGTTCCACATCTGGCTGGAGCAGCGCTTCGGCGCGGACCGGCTGTTGGACGTCGACGAGTTGCCCGGTGCCGCCGACGCCGACGCCGCACCCGATGACGCCCTGCTGGAGCTGCAGGAGCGGTTCCTGGCCAGTGAGTGGGCCGGCCGGGTGCCGGTCGAGGTGGAGGTGCCGTTCGCCACGGTGATCTCCGGGGTGGTGGTCCGTGGCCGGATGGACGCGGTGTTCGCCGGCCCGGGTGGCCGCTACGACGTGGTCGACTGGAAAACCGGCCGGCAACCGACCGGGGTGGCCGAGGCCGCGGCGGCGGTGCAGCTCGCCGCGTACCGGCTGGCCTGGGCGGACCTGGCCGGGGTGCCGGTGGAGCAGGTCCGGGCGGCGTTCCACTACGTGCGCGACGGCGTCACCGTGCGCCCGGCGGACCTGCTGGACCGGGCCGGGCTGGCGAAGCTGATCAGTGATCTGCCGTTGCTGGGTGACGCGCCGGATTCGTGATAGCCTGGTGCTGTTGCAGTTTTGGTTCCCCGTGCCGCCCCCGGTGCTACCCGCCGGCCGGCCGGTCACAGAGACAGTGCGAGCGCCTGTGGGGTCTCGGCCCAGGCGCTCTTTGTTGTGTCCGGGCTCTGTTCCGGATGGGGCGATCAGCACCGCGACGCCGGTCCGCGTAGTAAGCGCGGATCTCACATCGGCCCGCAGGCAGTCTCGGGTCCGATCGTTCCATCAAGGAGAAGAGTTACATGGCAGTAGGCACCGTCAAGTGGTTCAACGCGGACAAGGGTTTTGGTTTCATCACCCCGGATGAGGGCGGTGCCGACGTGTTCGCCCACTTCTCCGCGATCCAGTCCTCCGGCTACCGGAGCCTGGACGAGAACCAGCGGGTCGAGTTCGAGATCACCCAGGGCCAGAAGGGCCCGCAGGCGGCCAACATCCGCCCGCTCTGAGCTGTTCGGTACGACGGTCCGGCTCCCGCCGCTCAGGCGGCGGGAGCCGGACCGCAGCAAGTCCTACCCTGGTTCGTGCTTGTGACCCGCTGCTGGCGACCCCACCGCCCGGCGCCTTCCTCGCTACGTGCCACCTAGCTAGCGGAAGGCCGATCCGGTCAGATGAGCACCACCACGATTCCTCACGTCCAGACGCCCTCGTTCGCCGACCTCGGTGTGCCGGCGAGCCTGCTCGCCGCGTTGACCGCCAACGGCATCAACGAGCCGTTCCCCATCCAGGCGGCGACGCTGCCCGACTCATTGGCCGGCCGCGACGTCCTCGGCCGCGGCCGCACCGGCTCCGGCAAGACCCTCGCCTTCGGGCTGCCGCTGGTGGCCCGTACCGCCGGGCGGCGCGCCCGCCCCGGCCGGCCACTGGCCCTGGTCCTGGTCCCCACCCGTGAGCTGGCCCAGCAGGTGACAGCCGCGGTGGAACCGTACGCCCGGGCGGTGCGGCTGCGCTGCGTCACCGTCGTGGGCGGCCTGTCGATCCAACGCCAGGCTGACGCGCTGCGCTCCGGCGCGGAAATCGTCGTCGCCACCCCGGGCCGGCTCAACGATCTGGTCAACCGGGGCGCGTGCCAGCTCGACGACGTCACCGTGGCGGTGCTCGACGAGGCCGACCAGATGGCCGACATGGGCTTCCTGCCGCAGGTCACCATGATCTTGCGCAAGGTCGCGCCGGGCGGACAGCGGATGCTCTTCTCGGCCACCCTGGACCGTGGGGTGGACCGGCTGGTCCGCGAGTTCCTCACCGACCCGGTGTCACACCAGGTCGACCCGTCCACCGCCACCGTCGGCGCGATGAGCCACCACCTGTTGCACGTCAGCGCCGCCGACAAGCCGGCGACCACGGCGGCCATCGCCGCCCGGGACGGCCGGGTGATCATGTTCATCGGCACCAAGCACCGCGCCGACCGGCTGGCCCGCCAGCTGCTCGCCAGCGGGGTACGGGCGGCAGCCCTGCACGGCGGCAAGTCCCAGGGGCAGCGCAACCGCATCCTGGAGCAGTTCAAGACCGGTCAGGTCACCGCGCTGGTCGCCACTGACGTCGCGGCCCGCGGCATCCACATCGACGACCTCGACCTGGTGCTCAACGTTGACCCGCCGGCGGACCACAAGGACTACCTGCACCGGGGCGGGCGTACCGCCCGGGCGGGTGCCACCGGCGTGGTGGCCACCCTGGTCCTGCCCGAGCAGCGGCGGGACATGGACCGCCTGATGGCCGCCGCGAAGATCCGTCCACAGCGCAGCTCGGTCGGCCCGGCGGACACGGAGCTGGCCCGGGTCACCGGCGCCCGCACCCCGTCCGGGGTGCCGGTCACGCTGCCCACGCCGACCCGGGCCGCGGCGGCGAAGAACACTCCGACCGGCACCGCCGGCGGCACCGGTACCGGTCGGCGCCCCGGGCGCCGACCGGGCGGCCGGCGTCGCCCGGCCCGCCGTCCGGCGGCCCGCTGACCGGCCAGATCGGGACCGGACCGGACCGGACCGGGCCGCGACGCGGTCCGGCCCGACCGGGAGCCGTACGCGGCCCGCCCGGTCAGGGTCGTGGTCCGGTGCTCCCGGCCGGATAGTCGCGTAGCGGTGTCCGGCCCTGCGCCCAGCCGGCGAGCACCGGTTCGATGATCCGCCAGCTCTCCTCGGCCTCCTGCGCCTGGGCGCTGAGCCGGGTGTCACCTTCGATGATGGCCAGCAGCAACTGCCCGTACGGGCTCGGTGCCTGCCGGGCCAGTTCGGTCACCATCTCGACCGGCTCCAGGTCGAACGGGTCGCCGATGCCGTTGACGTTGAGCCGCAGCGACATCCGGTCCGGGTCGAGCTGCAGCCGCAGCTCGTTGCACGGGCTGTTCCGGCCGGTGAAGATCGCGTGTGGCACGTCGGCGAACCGGATCACGATCTCGCGCCGGTCGGCGGCCAACGCCTTGCCGGTACGCAGCTTGAACGGCACTCCCGACCACCGCCAGTTGTCGATGTGGACGGTCAGTTCGGCGTACGTCTCGGTGTTTCGGGCCGGGTCGACCCCGGCGCCGTCGACGTAGCTGGCCACCCTCTGCTCGCCGCGCCGGCCCTGGACCACCCCGGCGGTGTACCGACCGCGTACCGTGCAGGCGGCCACGTCGGCGGCCCGGATCGGGCGGACCGCCCGCAGCACGTCCAGTTTGCGCACCGCCAGGTCGGCCGGGTCGACGGTCAGCGGCGGCTCCATCGCAACCAGGGTCAGCAGCTGCAGCAAATGGTTCTGCACCATGTCGCGCAGCGCGCCGGCGTGGTCGTAGTAGCTGGACCGACCTTCCGCGTCGACCGTCTCGTCGAAGACGATGTCGACTCCGGTGATGTGCGTGTTGCTCCACAGCGGCTCCAGCACCCGGTTGGCGAACCGCAGCCCGAGCAGGTTCAGCACGGTCTGCTTGGCCAGGAAGTGGTCCACCCGGAACACCCGGTCGTCCGGCAGCACCTGGTGCAGCACCGTGTTCAGCCGCCGGGCGCTGGACAGGTCCTCGCCGAACGGCTTCTCCACCACCAGCCGGATGCCGGCCGGCAGGTCGCAGCGACCCAGCGCGATCACGACCGGCTCGAACAACCGGTGCGGCAGGGCCAGGTAGACCACCACGGCGTCGTCACCGTGACTGGCCCGCTCGCCGTTCCGGGCGATTCCCAGCGCCGTCGCCAGCACCTCCGGGTCGGTCACGTCACCGTGGACGTAGCTGGCCGTCTCGGCGAGTTCGCTGCGGGCCCGGGCGGCCACCTCGGGGGCGTGTTCGCGCAGCGCGGCGCTCACCCGGTGCCGGAAGCCACGGTCGTCGAGCTCGTCGCGGGCCACCCCGATCAGCCGCATCCCGCCGGCCGGCCGGCCGAGCTCACGTAGCTGGGCCAGGCCGGGCAACAGATAACGGGTGGTGAGGTCGCCGGTGGCGCCGAGCACGATCACGTTCGCTGTCACGTCCGCATCCTTCCGTACCGGGCCAGGTTGACCGCGCTGCTGATCAGCCCGATGTGACTGAACGCCTGCGGGAAGTTTCCCAGGAAGGCGCCGGTCGCGGGGTCGATCTGCTCGGGGAGCAACCCGACGTGGTTCACCCGGCCGCAGAGCTGTTCGAACAGTTCGTGGGCCCGGTCCAGTTGGCCGCTGCCGGCCAGGTTGTCCACCCACCAGAAGGAGCAGAGCAGGAAGGCTCCCTCGCCGCCGCCGACCCCGTCCGGCGACTCCTCGGGCAGGTAGCGGTAGAGCAGGTCGCCGCCGGCACCGAGGCGTTGCTGGACGGCGTCGACGGTGGCGACCATCCGGGGATCGGCGGGGTCGACCACCCGGCGCAGCGGCAGGGCGAGCAGGCTGGCGTCGACGGTGCCGGGCTGGCCGAGGTGTTCGGTGAAATGCCCGTTGTCGTCGTCCCATGCCTCGGTCAGCAGCGCCGAGCGGATCTCCTCGGCTGCCCGCCGCCACCGCTCGACCTCGTCGCGTCGGCCGGTGGCGGTCGCCAGCCGGGCCATCCGGTCCGCCGCCACCTGGCACATCGCCACCGAGTAGGTGAACGGGCGGCCCTCGTGGCGAATCTCCCAGATGCCGTGGTCCGGAGTACGCCAGTGCTGCAACGCCGAGCGGCCCAGCCGGGTCAGCCGGGACCACCGCCGGTCGTCGACCGCACCGCCGGCCCGGGCCCACTGCCAGGCGCAGTCGAGGATTTCGCCGTACACGTCGTGCTGAATCTGATCGGCCGCCGCGTTGCCCCAGCGCACCGGCCGGGAACCGCGGTATCCGGACAGGTCCGGGTCGATCCGTTCGGGGGCCGGCCGGGTGCCGTCCAGGGTGTAGAGCACGTGCGGTCGGCCGTCGCGGGTGCAGGCCTGCAACACCCAGGACAGGAACGACTCAGCTTCGGCGGCCATCCCGACCCGGCGCAGCGCGTAGACGGTGTACGCGGCGTCGCGTACCCAGGTGAACCGGTAGTCCCAGTTGCGGCGGCCGCCGATCGCCTCCGGCAGCGACGACGTGGGGGCGGCGACCACCGCCCCGCTGTCGTGGTCGTCGCAGAGCTTGAGCGTGATGGCGCTGCGGCGGACCAGGCCGGCGTGCCGTCCGGTGTAGTTGATCTGGCGGCTCCAGGTCCGCCAGGCCGCAGCGGTGCGGTCCAGCGCGGCGGCGAGCTGATCGGCGTCGCGGTGCCTGGTCGGACCCTGCGCCCAGCGCAGCACCAGGCCGAGCCGGTCGCCGGCGGTCAACCGGATCCGGCCGGCCAGCCGGTCCAGGCCGGGTACCGGCCGGCTGGCGGTCAGCCGCAGCCGGCCGCCGTCCCCGGCCAGGAACTCGATGCCGATCTCCTCGGCGGTGGGAGTGGTCCGCAGCCCACCCCGGCCGGTCAGCCCGATGTCCAGGTCGACCGTGCCGTCGATGACGGTGACCAGGCGGCCCAGCTCGCCGCAGGCCGCCCCGAGCTCGGTGCCGAGCGGCCGGTCGCTGACCGGTCCGGCCCCGTCAGGCCGACCGCCGCCCCCGTCGGCCGGCTCGTCCGCCGGCTCGCCGGACGCGGCAGTGGTCAGCAGTGCGTCGCGGATCTCCATGCGTCCGGTGGCGGTGTGTAGTTCGGTACGCAGTACAGCGGTGTCCGGCAGGTACTCCTGCCGGACGGCGCGCAGGCCGGCCGGCCGCAGCGTCCAAGCGCCGCCCCGTTCGGCGTCGAGCAGTGCCGCGAACAGCGCCGGCCCGTCGAATCTCGGCAGGCAGAGCCACCGTACGGTGCCGTCCACGCCGACCAGCGCGGCGGTCTGGCCGTCGCCGATCAGGCCGTGGTCGGCGATGGCCGGGTAGCCGTCGGTGAGTTCGGGCACTGGCAGCGCCTTGATCTCCGCCAGATGGTCCGTCACAGGTGTCTCCTCCACATGGTGGGTCCGTCCGGCACCACTCTCCCCGGTGAGCCGTGATGTAGACAGGTACGCGGGTTCCTCTACCCGGTGCCGGACCGGTTGACGCCTGCGACGGAGCCGGTGGCCGTGCCGTCCGCCGTCCGTTCGTCGTCGCGGCCGGCCGTACGTTCTAGCGGAGCCGCCGGTGTCGACGGACAGTGACGCCCGTACGGATGAGCAGGGTCGTCCGTACGGGCGGCGGCATCCGCGAGACATCCACGCTTTTCGTCCGATGGCTGACTGCACGTCGCGCCCGCCGCCGGGATCCTTTGCGTGGCGGACGAGGCACCGCCGCCGGGACCCCCGGGCAGAGAGGTCGGGTGGAGATGACAGCCGAGACCAGCGCGACGAGGGAGATCCTGCTCGTCGTCGGCGTCGCGATGCTCGGCGTGCTGCTGGCCCTGACTTCTGTCGTCACTCCTTGGTACACCGGTCCGACCGCTGGCGCCGGGCCGGTCGTCGTCGAACTGCACGCACCCGACCCGCCGGTACGGTCCACCGACATCGAAGCGGCCCCGCGCTGATCCACCGGACCGGTCGGGGCGCTGCCGGTTTTCCCGCCGTCGAGTGCTTCACTAGGACAGATGTCTGCTTCGCTGCCGTCTGACCGGTCAACGTCCGGGACCGCCGTGGGCTGGTCCGCCGGGCCGGTCACCCGGTCCGGCCGCCCGTACCCGGCCGCCGGTGCCGGTGCGGGTCCGCCCACCGGGCCGCCGACCGGCCCGGGCGCCGGGGGGTCGGGGCCACCGCCGACCGACCCGCGGCGCGGCGGCCGGGACGGGGTACGACTGTGGTGGTTCGGCGGTGCCGCCGCCGTGGTGCTCGCCGGTGGTCTGGTCGCCGTGCTGGTGCTGGTGCTCAGCGGCAACCCGGACCCGTTCGGCAGCCCGGACCCGCCGCCGGATGTCCGGCCGCCGCTGGCCCAGCTCTGCCCCGGCCCCAGTGCAGGACCGGGCGGGCAACCCTCGCCGGCCGACCCGACGCCGGCTCCCGCGCTGCCCGAACCGTCCGGGCCGCGCACCGTCGACCCGGACGCCGGCATTTCGTACACCGAGTACGGCGAACCGTGGCGGCAGTGGTCGACGGTGTGGAACGCCGGGGCGCTGCAGGTGCCGTACAAAGTGGGGCAGCACTTTGTGACCGAGGCGGACTACAACGGGTTCAGCGACTACCACGCCTCGATCCTGTCCGCCGCCGTGCCGGCCGCCGACAACGACGCGCTCTCCCTCGACCTGGAGTGCGTCGGCCGGCAGGTGGCCGCCGACGTCCGTGCCGAGTACTACCCGCAGCCCAACCGGATGGACCTGATCCGCGACGAGCGGACCTCGATCGGTGGGCGACCCGCCTGGCTAACGGTGTTCCGGCTGCACTTCACCCAGCCCGGCCTGCAGGCCACCGACGAACTGGTGGCGGTCGCCTGTATCGACGTCGGACGGCCGACCGCCGCGGTGCTGTTCGTCTCCATTCCCGGCACCCACCGCCAGCTCGACTGGGTGGTCGACGACCTGTACGCATCCGTGCGCGTCGAATGATCCGGCGGTACGCCGAGGACTGTCGACGACAGGTTAGGGTCGGTGCGTGGCGCGTACAGTGCGGATCCCGGCGACCGCGTACCCGGTGGAGCGGTTCACCCTCCCCAACGGCCTGCGGGTGGTCCTGGCGCCCGACCGCAGCGCGCCGGTGGTCGGCGTCGCGGTCGTCTACGACGTCGGGATCCGGTCCGAACCACCGGGGCGTACCGGGTTCGCGCACCTGTTCGAGCATCTGATGTTCCAAGGTTCGGCGAACCTGGAGAAGCTGGCGCACTTCCGCCACGTGCAGGGCTCCGGCGGCACCTTCAACGGCAGCACCCACCTGGACTACACCGACTACTACGAGGTGCTGCCGAGCAACGCGTTGGAGCGGGCGCTGTTTCTGGAGGCCGACCGGATGCGCGGCCCGCAGTTGACCGAGGAGAACCTGCGCAACCAGGTCGATGTGGTCAAGGAGGAGATCCGGGTCAACGTGCTCAACCGGCCGTACGGCGGATTTCCCTGGCTTCGGCTGCCGCCGGTGCTGTTCGACACCTTCCCCAACGCGCACGACGGCTACGGTTCCTTCGCCGATCTGGACAGCGCCACCGTCGGGGAGGCGGCCGAGTTCTTCACCCGCTACTACGCCAGTGGCAACGCGGTGCTCGCCGTCGCCGGTGACTTCGACGTCACCGCCGCGACCGGCCTGGTCGAGCGGCACTTCGGGGACGTCCCGGCCCGGCCGGCGCCGGCCCGCCCCAGCTTCGCCGAGCCGGACCTGACCACCGAGCGGCGCACCACGTACCCCGATCCGCTGGCTCCGCTGCCGGCGGTGGCCGCCGCCTGGCGGGTGCCGGACCCGGTCGACGACCTGGCCGGCTACCTGCCGTACGTGGTGCTCGCCGAGGTGCTCACCGACGGTGACGCGGCCCGGCTGGTGGAGCGGCTGGTGCGTGGCGACCGTACGGTCACCAGCCTCGGCGGCTACCTGTCGTTCGAGGGGGAGCCGTTCGACGTACGGGACCCGTCGGCGTTGGTCCTGCAGGCGCACCTGCCGCCCGGCGGCGACGTCGACAAGGTGCTCGGCGCGGTCGACGAGGAGCTCGACCGGCTCGCCGTCGACGGCTTCGCCCGGGGCGAATTGGCCCGGGTGCAGGCCCGGATGGCCACCCACCTGCTGCGCGACACCGACGCGGTGCTCGGCCGAGGGCTGCGGATGGCGGTGCTGGAGCAGCAGCGGGGCACCCCCGAGCTGCTCAACGAGTTACCGCGGATGCTCGGCACGGTCACCGAGACACAGGTCCGTGCCGCCGCCGCCACCCTACGTCCGTACCGCCGCGCCACGATCGAGGTCGTCCCCGGAGGAGCCCAGTGACCGCCGCCCCCACCCGGAGGCCGTTGCCGCCGCTCGGACCGACCCGTCGACCGCCGTTGCCCAAGGTGGCTGAGCGGACGTTGGACAACGGGCTGCGGGTGATCGCCGTCCGCCGGCCGTCGGTGCCGCTGGTGGAGGTCCGGCTCTGGGTGCCGTTCGCGCGGGCCCCGCTGGCCAGGGCGACGGTGCTGTCGCAGACCCTGTTCTCCGGCACCGTCGACCGGTCCGGCGTGGAGTTGGCCGCCGAGCTGCAGGCGGTCGGTGGCGGTCTGTCCGCCGGGGTGGACGCCGACCGGCTGCTGGTCGCCGGTGCCGGGCTGGTCACCGGGCTGCGGCGGATGCTAGAACTGCTCGGCGAGGTGCTGACCGGGGCGACGTACCCGGCCGGCGAGGTGGCAATCGAGCGCGCCCGGCTGGCCGACCGGATCCAGGTGGCGCTGAGCCAGCCGGCGCACCTGGCCCGCGCCGCGCTGTCCCGGCGGATGTACGGCCGACACCCGTACGCCGAATCGGTGCCCGGGGTGGACCAGGTCCGCTCCGTCCGGCCGGCCGGGCTGCGCGCTCTGCACGCCGACCGGGTCCGGCCGACCGGGGCGCACCTGGTGCTGGTCGGCGATGTGTCACCGGCCCGGGTGTTGGACACCGCCGAGCAGGTGCTCGGTGGCTGGCCGGCCGGTGGCCGGCAGTTGACGCTGCCGGCGGCACCCGCGCCGCGTCCGGCCCCGTTGCTGCTGGTCGACCGGCCCGGGGCGGTGCAGTCGTCGATGCGGATCGCGTTGCCGGCGGTGGACCGGCGGCACCCGGACCACGCCGCCCTGCAGCTGGCCAATATGGTGTTCGGCGGCTACTTCTCGTCCCGCTGGGTGGAGAACATCCGCGAGGACAAGGGCTACAGCTACGGCCCGTACTCGATGGTCGAACACTCGGTGGCCGGATCGGTGCTGCTGCTCGCCGCCGATGTGGCGACCGAGGTGACCGCGCCCGCGTTGCTGGAGACCCTGCACGAGCTGGGCCGACTCGCGGTGCTGCCGCCCCACGTCGACGAGCTCGAACAGGCCCGGCAGTACGCGGTCGGCAGCGTGCAACTGGGCATGTCGACACAGGCCGGGTTGGCCGGGCTGGCCAGCACCTACGCCGGGTTCGGCCTGCCATTGGAGTTTCTCGCCGAGCACACGGCGCGGCTTGTCTCGGCGACCCGCGACGAGGTGGCGGCCGCCGCGACCCGCTACCTGGCACCGGCGCTGACGACGGGGGTGGTGCTCGGCGACGTCGCGCGGATCGCCGGTCCGGTCGCCGCGTTGACCGAGGTCGAAACGTCCGACGCGTCGGTCACCGGCGTAGTCGGGCCGGGTGCGGCAGTGCCCGATGCCGCCGGGTGACACCTCCGTCGGACCGACCGCCGGTACGCAGCCGACCGCCGGTACAGAACCGCCGCTGGCCCGCGCCGCGATGGACCGGGCGGCGCCGTACCGCCGGGATCCGCAGTGGTTGACGCGGGCCTGGCCACGTTCGCTGGTGCTGGTGGTGGACGGCGCGGCGGGTGGCCGGGCGCTGGTGCGCGACGGTGCCGACGGGACCGCCCTGGTGCTGGTGTGCCCGGACCAGGCACCCGCCGTCGAAGTCACCGATCGCATTTTCATCGGTACGGTCGATGACGGCACCCCGGTCTTCGCGGTCGACGCCGTACCACCGTCGTCCGTGGCTGAGCCGGAGCTGCGGTCGGTGACCGTCCGGGAGGTCGGCCATCTGCTGTCGGACCGGGACGCCGGGCTGTTCACCACCGCCGCGGCGATGGTTGGCTGGCACGCCCGGCACCGCTACTCGGCGGCGTCCGGTCTGCCGACCCGGGCGACCGACGGTGGCTGGTCCCGGGTGGACGACACCGGTACGCGGAGCTGGCCACGGACCGATCCGGCGGTGATCGTGCTGTTGACCGACGGCGGTTCCGGCCCGGACGGGCGGTGCCTGCTGGCCAACCACCACGCTCGGCGTGGGGACGGGTCCAGCCGGCTCTACTCCTGCCTGGCCGGATTCGTGGAACCCGGCGAGTCGGCCGAGTCGGCGGTCGCCCGCGAGGTGGCCGAGGAAGTTGGTCTGACGCTGACCGCGACGCGGTACGTCGGCAGCCAGTCCTGGCCGTTCCCGGGCACCCTGATGCTGGGCTACCTCGGCCGGGTCGACCCGGAGCAGCCGCTGCGGCCGGAACCGGAGGAGATCATCCGGGCGCGCTGGTTCACCCGGGCCGAGGTGGCCGCCGGGCTGGCGGGTGAGCGGCTCGATTCCGGCGACGGGTACCCGGTCCGGTTCGCGCCGCCGGCGTCGATCGCCGCGTTCCTGATCCGCAGCTGGGTGGCGGAGGCCGCACCGGACCCCGGTCGGTGACCGCCGCGCCGGACCCCACCGGGCGGGTGCCGGTCGGGCCTGCGCCGGGGCGTGTGCCGGTCAGCCGATGGGCGGGACCGGCACCACCTTCACCCGTTGCCGGCCGGAGCGGACCGGCCCGACGGTGGACAGTGCGCGGGCCAGGTGCAAGGCCGCTTCGAGGTTCTCCGCGCAGACCGTCTGCCGGCGCGGCTCGGGTGCGGTCCGCTCGTCGCGAATGCGTTGGCCGGTGCGGACCGCGGCGATGAGTTCGTCGTGTGCCACCGCGCGGATCTCCGTGCGGACGATCAGGTATCGCATGAACGACTCCGAGCAACCGGTGACCTGGGTAGGACGGCCGATGGCTCAGGTCGGACAGGCTCCTGCTGGAAGTTCCATCGGTCGTCGCCGCAGAAGGAGAACCCGTTGCGATGGTCGGTCAAACCTGACGAACGGATCGATCCTGATGTCCGTTCGGTGGAGGTGGTGTCGGGGTCGAGCCGGGTCGGGGTGGCGCTGGCCACCCGGCTCGACCCGCCGTCCGGCGCCGGCGGTCAGACCAGGTCGAACTCGCCGTCCTTGGCGCTGTCGATGAAGTCACGCCAGGTGGTGCGGTCGAACGACAGCACCGGCCCGCGGCGGTCCTTGCTGTCGCGCATCAGCACCGGTGCGCGGTGACCCGCCGTCGCCCCGACCTCGACGCAGTTGGTGCTCTGGCTGCGGCTGCTCTTGCGCCAGGCGGGCGGGGTCGGACCGGGGACGCGCACGCTGGACTGATCTGCTGGGTTCATTCCTGCTCCTTGCTGGTCAAGCGGACCGGGCGGGCGGACCGTCGGTCAGTCCGGGATCGCCTGGCCGGTCCGGCGCGTGGCCCGCTCGTGCGGTCCACGCTGGATCGGCGGCCCGGCCGGTCGGCCGGGGCCTGCCCCGCCCGCAGCGGGCGGGGACAGCGGGGCAGGGGTGGAGGAGGGGGCGGCACCGTCGGGTACGGAGTCAAGCTCGGTGGCGCCGGCGGCGACGTGCCGGGCCACGGCGTCGCTGAGCCAGTCGATCGACTCCTGCGGGCTGCGGGCCGCCCCGCAGAGCCAGTCGAAGACCTGGCCGTACCGTTCGAGCACCGGCACGTCGTTGACGATCATGTCGGCGGCGAGCGTCTCGATCGCCACCGCGCTCAGGTCCTCCGGGTCGGCGAAGTGGTAGATCGAGAACGCGGTCTCCGACAGGTACCAGGAGGCCACCGTGGCGTTCGGTGGCAGCACCCGCAAGGTGACGTTGGGCAGCTGCGCCATGGCGAGCAGATGCTTCAGCTGCGCCACCATCACGTCGGGTGGGCCGCAGCGCAAGCTGACCGCCGCCTCCTCCAGTACCGCGGTGTACTTCGGTGCTCCGTTCTCGCGCAGCAGCATCGACTGCCGGGACTGCCGGGCCGCGACCTCGGTGTCCGGGTCGTCGGCGTTGCGCTTCTGATTGGCGGTCCGGTGGTTGGTCGCCTTCTGCAGGATCGTCCGGCGTCCGGCGGTGCGCTCGTCAACCACCTCCACCAGCGGGCGCGCCGAGAGGATGCGTACCTTCGCGTAGGCGGAGGTCTGCAGCAGGCCCGGGATGATCACCGCGCCGTACTCCTGGATTCCGGTGCAACCAGCCTCCAACTCGGCGTACGCCCGTTGGAGGCTGGTCATCACCGCGTACGAGCTGAGAAAGGCTCGGGTGTTGCCGGCGTCGCGGGCGATGCCGACCAGATCGTCGCGCTCGGTCCCGGTCACGCCGTACAGGTCGAGCAGGTCCATCACGTCGCCGACCCCCGGCCGGCTGCGCCCGTTCTCGAGCCGGGAGAGCTTGGACGCGGACGCCCACTTCACCCGTTCGATCACCTGCTCACCGGTCAGTCCGGCGTTCTCCCGTAGCCGCCTCAGCTCGCTGCCGAGGCGGCGACGACGCAGGTTCGGGCTCGGTATGGGCTGCTCGGGCTCCTCGGGCTGCACCGGAAACCACCCCCGATCCGTTTGGTGACCGCCAATGTCGCGGCGATGTGGGTCACGGCCCGAAACAGTATGGCCCGATTGCTGCCTCGGTGGGGTCCTCTGGTGGGCGTGTTAGCCAAATGCGACGTTGTGCACAGCGGCGGACGGACCGTGAGTGCGACTCAGCTCGCCGCGAGGTCGCTGAGCCGCTGCCGAACCTGAACGATACTCGGGTTCGTCAATGCCGAACCGTCTGGGAAACGGACCGTCGGAACCGTCTGATTGCCGCCGTTGACCCCCATCACGTAAGCGGCAGCCTCGGTGTCCTGCTCGATGTCGACCACCTCGTACGGAATCCGCTCCCGGTCGAACTGCGACTTGAGCCGGTGGCAGTAGCCGCACCAACTGGTCGAATACATGGTCAACATCAGCAGGTCCTCCGCGGTCGTCGGGCCACGGCGGGCGCTCGCCCGCCGGGTCGCCGGCCCCGGGCGGTGCCGGGGCGCAGTAGTTCCGGCCCGGGCGGCACCCGGGCTAGCCGGTGCAACGTCGCGCGAGGCTGCGATGATTCCTACCCGTGGCGGCCGATACCAACTCAGACCCAGGACCAGGCCGAGTGCTGAGCGGGCTGGACCCGGAGCAGCGTACGGCGGTGACCGCTCCGGCGGTGCCGGTCTGCATCCTGGCCGGCGCCGGCACCGGGAAGACCCGGGCGATCACCAGTCGCATCGCCTACCGGGTGCTCTCCGGCGAGATCGCCGCCCGGCACGTACTGGCGGTCACCTTCACCGCGCGGGCCGCCGCCGAGATGCGGGCCCGCCTCGGCGCGCTGAACGTGGGCGGGGTGCAGGCGCGGACGTTCCACGCCGCGGCGCTGCGCCAGGTCCGCTACTTCGCGCCCCGGCTGCTCGGCGGCCGAGAGATGCCCGAGCTGCTGGACAGCAAGGTCCGGCTGGTCACCCTCGCCGCCGGCCGGGTCGGGGTGCGCACCGACCGGGCCGCCGCCCGGGACCTGGCCGGTGAGATCGAGTGGGCGAAGTCGTCGATGGTGGAGCCGTCCGAGTACGCCGTCGCGGCGGCGAAGGCGCTGCGGGAGACTCCGCACGAGCCGGCCAAGGTGGCCGAGGTGTACGCCGGGTACGAGCAGATCAAGCGCGGCAACGGCGTGATCGACTTCGAGGACGTGCTGCGGGCGGCGATCTGGGGCATCGAGGAGCACCCGGACGTCGCCGAGCAGGTCCGGGCCCAGTACCGGCACTTCGTGGTGGATGAGTACCAGGACGTCAACCCGTTGCAGCAGCGGCTGCTCGACGCCTGGCTGGGGGAGCGGGACGACCTGACAGTGGTCGGCGATGCGAGCCAGACGATCTACTCGTTCACCGGTGCCACGTCGGCGTACCTGGTCGACTTCGCCCGGCGCTGTCGGGACGCGGTGGTGGTCCGACTGGTCCGCGACTACCGGTCGACACCGCAGGTGGTGGGGCTGGCCAACACGGTGATCAAACAGGCCCGGGGCGCCGAGGCCCGGCTGCGGCTGGAGCTGGTCGGCCAGCGTGATCCCGGCCCAGAGCCGGACGTGCGGATCTTCACCGACGAGCCGGCCGAGGCGGCGGCGGTCGCGGCGCGCTGCGCCGAGCTGATCGCGGCGGGTACGCCGGCCGCCGAGATCGCCGTGCTGTTCCGGACCAACGCCCAGTCCGAGGCGTACGAGAAGGCCCTCGCCGAGGCGGCGGTGCCGTACGTGGTGCAGGGCGCGGAGCGGTTCTTCGAACGCGCCGAGATCCGGCAGGCGATGGTCGCGCTGCGCTCGGCGGTCCGGTCGACGCCCGGGGAGACCCCGTTGACCGAGGCGGTCACCGCCGGGCTCGCCGCGGTGGGTTGGACCCCGGACCAGCCGCCGCCGGGCGGGGCGGCGCGGGAACGCTGGGAGGCGCTCGCCGCGCTGGTCCAGCTGGCCGAGGAGTTCGGCGCCCAACCGGTGCTGGTACCGGTGGGGGAGGCGGCGGTCAGCGAACGTCCGGTTCCGCTCGCCGACTTCTGCGCCGAGCTGCAGCGGCGGGCGGCGGCGCAGCACGTGCCGACCGTCGCCGGAGTCACCCTCGCGTCGCTGCACTCGGCCAAGGGCCTGGAGTGGGACGCGGTCTTCCTGGTCGGGCTCGCCGACGGGACGCTGCCCACCACGTACGCCCGCACCGCCGAGCAACTGGAGGAGGAGCGCCGGCTGCTCTACGTCGGGGTGACCCGGGCCCGGCAGTGGCTGTGGCTGTCCTACGGTGCCGCTCGGTCGCCGGGCGGGCGGGCCCGCCGGCCCTGCCGGTTCCTGCCGCAGCTGGACCGCTCGGGCGGTGGTGCCGGCGGTGCTCAGCGCGGCGGTCCGGGGGCGGGCCGCCCCGGCGAGCGCCGCCGCGGGCAGCCGGTCTCCTGCCGGGTCTGTGGGACCACGTTGCTGGCCGGCGTCGACCGCAAGCTGGGCCGGTGCGCCACCTGTCCGTCGGATCTGGACGAGGAGCTGCTGGACCGGCTGCGGGCATGGCGGTCGCGGGTCTCCGGCGAGCAGCGGGTGCCGGCGTACGTGGTGTTCACCGACGCGACCCTGTTGGCGATCGCCGAGCGGCGGCCCGGCAGCGACGCTGAGTTGCTGGCTATCGCCGGGATCGGCCCCCGCAAGCTGGGGCTCTACGGTCCGTCGGTGCACGCTCTGGTGGGCGGCGCGGCCGTAGATGATCTTGACTGGCAGAAAAGTTCGGAATCCGACCCGGAAAATGGTTTGCCCCCGGCGTCGCAAGAGGCTTAGCCTCAGGTCACACCTCGCGAGCAGTGGGTGTTCTCGCTGCTCCGTCGGGGTGGAGGGTTTTTCCGTGACGAGTCCAGGCAGGAGGTGACGACGGTGCTGAGCTACGAGAATTCCGCGCTGTCGACGCTGACCGCTGCCTGCGCTCCGACGGTCGGTGGCTATCTGGCCGCCGTCGCGCCCATCGGTCACTCGGCAGGGGCGCACCAGATCCAGATTCAGATTCAGGTCGAGCAGACCCACCGGCTCCGGCTCGCCGTGCCGACGACGGTGCCCGCCGGTCCGACCGGGCAGCACCGCACGGTCACCGGGTGGGCTGGCGTCGATCAGGGCTGGGTCCGGTTCCGGGGTGCGTCCGTAGTCGCGGCGACCACTGGCACCAGCAGCTCCGAAGGCAGCGTTCGCACCACCATCCCGGCGGCCGAAAAGCCGTTCATGGATGCTGCCCGCGGTGTTCCACCTCGAGGAAGGCCGGTCTGACACCAGACCACACCGGCTCACCTCGAGGCCGCGGAACCCGCAACCGGGATCCGCGGCCTTAGTTTTTGTCGCCGCACAGGTACGAGCAAGTCGGAAGCGATCTACGAGATCGAAGCGAAAGAAAGAGGTGACCGGGCGATGAGTCTGGCGTTTGCCACTCTCGACCGCAGCGACTACCAGCCGGGGTGCCGGCCGGCCGCAACGGGCCAGCCGGACGTCGTGGCGGAGCTGCCGTGCCGGAAGTTCGACCCTGACCTGTGGTTCTCCGACTCCCCGACCGAGCTGGAGCTGGCCAAGTCGCTCTGCGTGGACTGCCCGCTGCGGGTGGAGTGCCTCGCCGGGGCGATCGAGCGGGCCGAGCCGTGGGGCGTCTGGGGCGGCGAGATCTTCGAGCGGGGTGCGGTCGTGCCGCGCAAGCGGCCCCGGGGCCGGCCACGCAAGGAGGACCTGGCCCGCGACGCCGCCCTGCGGGGCGAGGTCGAGGCACGCATGGCGGCCAACGGGGTCGCCGGCTCCCGCGGCACCGTCCGGCTGGCGGCCTGACATGCATCGGAGCACGTTGACCACCGGCCGGGCGCCGGCACAGACAACCCACACCGCAGCACCGACCAGCACAGGAGAAGCCGTCATGCACTTGCTCACCGAAGCGCTCTCCCGGGCGCGAATGCAACCGCCTCAGGCCGGCACCGCGCGTACTGAGGCACCCCGATCCGCCCGCACCGTCGCCATGCAGGCCCGGCACCTCTGGGCCCGCAGCCTGAGCGGGCGCTGACCGAACCCGGTCCCCGCTGAACACAGCGGGGACCGGGCACTATCCGTCTACCAGGCCATGAGTCTGACCACGGCCCCGGCCGTCCGTGCGGGTCAGCCGGTCGGGGCGAAACCCGGCAGCCAGCGCCGCACCACGTCCCGGTACCGGGCCCGGGCCTCCAGCTGGCTGAGCACCCCGATCGAGCCGAGCGTCACCCGGTGGATCAACAGATAGGCCGGCGGGAGGTTGAGATGCCGGCTCAGCTGGTACGCCGGCGACTTCGGGTTGGCCAGCCGGGCCGCCTCGTCGCGCAGCCACTGCCGGGTGAATTGGAACTCCTCGGCCGCCAGCGGCGCCAGCATCGGCAGCAGGAAGTCGAGCACCGCCGGGGCGTCGATCGGGTCGTCCGGTTTGATGAAACCCTCGTCGCGCAGCCCGGTCACCACCGCGTCGGAGTCCCCGTCGAGCGCCAGCCGGACCAGCCGGCCGATCGGCTCGGGGTGCCCGCCGGGCAGCCGGGCCACGGCGCCGAAGTCGACCACGCCGAGCCGGCCGTCGTCGAGCAGTCGGAAGTTGCCCGGATGCGGGTCGGCGTGCAGCAGCCCGGCCCGAGCCGGCGCGGAGAAGTGCAGCACCGCCATCAGCAGCCCGGCCCGGTCGCGTTGGTCAGCCGTACCGGAAGAGATGATTTTCGAAAGCGGGACGCCGTCGATCCACTCGGTGACCAGCACCCGGGGCGCGGCGGCGAGTACCGCCGGCACCATGATCTGGTCGTCGTCGGCGTACGCGACGGCGAACGCCCGCTGCGACTCCGCCTCCAGCTCGTAGTCCAGCTCCTCGGCCAGCCGGTCCCGTAGCTCGTTCAGCAGCGGCTTGATGTCCAGCCCGGGCTGGATCGCCCGGAACATGGTGCTCAGCCGGGACAACTGCTTGAAGTCGGCGAGCAGGGCGTCGCCGGCCCCCGGGTACTGCACCTTGACCGCCACCGGCCGGCCCGCTGCGGAGCCGTCGTGCCACACCGCCCGGTGCACCTGGCCGATGCTGGCCGCGGCGGCCGGACGGTCGTCGAACTCGACAAACCGTTCCCGCCAGTCGGCGCCGAGCTGCTCGGCCAGCACCTTGTGCACCGATCCGGCGGGCAACGGCGGAGCGGCCTCCTGCAGTTTGGTCAAGGCCTGGCGGTACGGGGCGGCGAGCTCGTCCGGCAGCGCCGCCTCGAACACCGACAGCGCCTGTCCCGCCTTCATCGCACCACCCTTGAGCTGCCCGAGTACGCTGAACAGCTGCTCGGCGGTGCGTTCCTGGATCTCGGTGGAGATCACGTCGGAGGCGAGCCCGGTGACCCGCTTGCCCAGCCCCAGGACGGTGCGGCCGGCGAAGCCGATCGGCAGCGCGGCGAGTTTGGCGGTCCTGGACACGGCCCAGCGCGGGATATCGGTCACCTGGCCATTGTTACCGACGATCGCGTACCGCGACCCCTCCCTGAGCGTGGCTCATGCCACCAACCCCCTGCGCGTGACCCACGCCATCGGCAGGGCTCCGCCCCGGGGTGCAGCGGCGCGGCCGGCGCCGGTGGCAGTGGCAATCCTGGTGGGCCGGCCAGGCCCGGCGCCGCAGCCGGGCTGGGGCGTGCACCTCGATCGCCGCCCCGATCGTCTCCGGGCTACCACCGTCGACGAACGCCAGGATCTCGGCCGTCCCGACACTCACCGCGGCCAGCAGGGTCGCCGAGTCGCAGATCGTCGCCGGGCCGATCGCGCACAACTGGGACGCCAGCTGCGGCCAGCCCGGATCCCGGTCCCGACGGTGCAGGTCCAGGCAGTTCAGGCACGGGGTACCGGTCGGCGGCACGAGCGGGCCGACTGCCGGCGTCCGGTCCCGGATGTCGACCAGCAGGTGGGCCTGCCGGTGCCGGGCGTAGCTCGCGGCGAGCAGGTTGGCCGGCCGGTCGGCGCCGAGCAGCACCGTCAGGGTGGCCTGGCCGCGCCGTACCGGGCGGGTCTCGACTCCCGGGACGGCCCGGCTGACGGCGGTGGCGACGGCTTCCCGGGCATCGCGAGTACCGGCCAGGTCGATGGCGACGTGGCCGATCCCCGCCTCGGCCACCGCGACGGCCAGCGGCCGGGCCAGCCGGCCCCGGCCGGTCAGCACGATCCGGGCGGCGGCCCGTCGCCGCAGGATCTGCGCCGGGGTGCCGGGAAGCTCGTCGCGGCGCAGCGCCAGGGCGGTCGCCTCTGCGGTCAACCGGTGCCGGGCGTGCTCTGGCAGGTTCGCTGGCAGCAGAGTGTGCGCGCCGACGATCAGGCCCCGGGCGATCAGCATGTCCAGCAGATGCCGGGCCTGGTCGGCCGGGACGCCGAGCCGGGCGGCGTGGTCCAGTACGGCGCGGGTCGACCGGCTGCCGTCGAGGAGGTCGAGCAGCTGGGACTGTGCCGGGTCGGTGAGGTCGAGCAGTACGGCGTGCGTCGGATCCGAGCCGAGCTGCAGGGTGGCGCGGTCCCGCCAGAGGCGGGCCAGGCCGGGCAACAGAGTCGGCCTGAGCAGGGGATTGGTGGGCATGAACAACAGGCTGTCACCGTAACGAAACGCCCGTTGGCTCGTTATCCACAGCCTGTGCCCCGCGCGTCCTCGGTTATCCACAGATTCCGGCGAGTTTTCCACAGCCCTGTCGGGGTGGTGTCGCGGCTCGGACATGACGCAGCGTAGAGCGGTGCGCCACTCGATGTTGGTCGGGTGTTTTGTGGCGGGCCGCTCTACGCTGCGTCGGGCGGGTCCGGCCACGCGTCGAAGGGGCGGCCGGAGCCGCCCCTTCGACGCAGCGCCGCAAGTCAGACCTTGGCTTTGCCCAAGATCCGGTTGACTGTTGTGCCGCAGACCGGGCACTTGCCCTTGGCCATGTTCATGCCGGTCTTCGACACCTCGACAGTGCCCTCGAAATCGCGCTTCTCCTTGCACTTCACGCAGTAACCGTTGTAGGTCTGGGCCTGGTCGGCCACGGTGCCCCTCCTCGTCTCCTCGCCGGGTGGTTGCAGACCCGGCGTGCACCCGCTCGCGGCGACCGTCGGCGGCGCCGCGCGCTGGGATTTTCTCCGCGGCCACTGTTGACCGCCGGTCCGCGGACCCTACCCAGGACTGGGCGGTTCCATGTCAACAATTCACCGACACTGTGAGTAAGTCGACGTCGAGAGTGTGCATGCCGCAATAGATCGGATAAGTCAGATTCGCAGTGACACGCCGGGAGAAGATCCGCAGGCGATCGTGGGCCGGGGGGTGGAGGTGAAAACCTCTTCGTGATCGCCTACGGTGACCTTGAGCGGCTCGGGCGCGACGTACGGCGGTCGAGTGGGTAACTTTTTTCGCGACAATCGGCCCCAAAAGGGGTGATTCACCCTCGATACGCCGTGTTGCCTCTTGCGTTCCCCTGGTCAGTACGGATTAGCGTGCCATCGTGAGCGAAACCCGGGGCTGCGCGGGCCGCTGATGGCAGGGGCGCGTAAGCCGGTCGTCGAGGTGCGGCGCAGCCAGCGCCGACGCCGGACGGTGTCCGCGTACCGGGAGGGCGAACGCGTCGTCATCCTCATCCCGGACCAGTTCTCCCGGGCCGAGGAGACCGAGTGGGTGGACCGGATGCTCGCCCGGCTGGCGGCCCGGGAGGAACGCCTTCGCCGGTCAGACAGTGAGTTGATCGGCCGGGCCCGCCGGCTGGTCGACCGCTACCTGCCGGAACACGCCCGGGTCGTGGTCCCGGCGAGCGTCCGGTGGGTGACCAACCAGAACAGCCGCTGGGGGTCGTGCACCCCGGCGGACCGGACCATTCGGATATCCCACCGGATCCAGGAGATGCCGGACTGGGTCATCGACTACGTCCTGCTGCACGAGTTGGCGCACCTGGTCGTACCGAGCCACAACGCCCGGTTCTGGGAGCTCGTCGGCCGCTACCCAAAGGCGGAACGGGCCCGTGGCTACCTGGAAGGGGTGGCGGCGGCCAGCGGTTTCGTCCTGGCCGACTGACCGACCTGCCGGCCGCACCGACTACGCCAGCCGCACCGACTACGCCAACCACGCCGGGTACGCCCCGGACCTGCCGGGTACGCCGCCGCCGCTAGAGTGGGTCAGATGCGCCGTGCCGTGGTCATTCTTCTCGACCTGGTCGACTGGTCCCCACCCGGCACCGATCCCGCCGCCTGGCGGGCCGCCCTGGCCGAGGACATGGTCGACCTGCTCGCCACCCTGAGCCAGGTGGAACCGGCGATCGCCGCGAGCAACGCGGACCTGCCGTTGGCCAGGTCGATCGCCTGGCCCGACATGCCGATCCATCCGCTGCCGGAGATCTCGGTCAACGCGGCGCTGGCCGCCGTCGCGGCACACGGCTACGACCAGGCGGCGGTGCTCGCCGCCGACGCACCGGACCTGCCCGGCCTGCTGATCGGCAAGCTGCTGCGACCGATCACCACCCGGCCGGTGGCGGTGGCTCCGACCGGTGGCGACGGCGGGGGACTGCTCGGCGTGGCGGCCCAACTGCCGGCTCCGGACTGGCTGCCGCCGCTGACCCTCGCCGCCGATCCGCAGGCCGTCCGGGCAGCGGCGCCGCACCCGGGACAGGTGGCGGTGACGCCGCCCTGGCGTCGGTTGCGGGGCCCGGCGGACCTGGCGGCCCTGAACCCGGCCGTCGAAGGCTGGGAGACCACCCGCGCGCTGCTGACCACCGGCTGAACCCGGGCCTATCGGTCAGCGGGGCCCGTCGGCCGGCGGCTCCGGCTGCCCCGGCGGCTCGCTGCCAAAGTCGATGTCACCGAGGTCGAAGTCGGTCTTCGCCTGGGCGAACGCCTCCGGGTCGGCGAAGTCGTCGTCCGACGGCAGCAGATCGGGGTGGCTCCACAACGCGTCCCGGCCGTCAACCCCACGATGGGTGTCCAGCGCGGCCCACAGCGCGGCCGCCTCGCGCAGCCGGCGGGGCCGCAATTCCAGCCCGACCAGGGCGGCGAAGGTCTGCTCCGCCGGCCCGCCGGCCGCCCGCCGACGCCGGAACGCCTCGGCCAGCTTCACGACGTTCGGTAGCCGGTCCCCGGCAGCGCTGTCGACGACGTGACACACCCAGCCCTCGATCAGCGCGAGGACCGTCTCGATCCGGGCCAACGACGCCTGCTGGGCGGGGGTGTCCTCGGGAGTGAAGATCCCCTCCATGGCGATCTCCTGCATCGACTCCGGATTCATCGGGTCGACCCGGCCGAGGGCGTCCTCGATCGCCTCCCGGTTGACGGTGATCCCGGACGCGTAGGTCTCCACCGCGGCCAGCACGTGCCCCCGCAACCACGACACATGCTCGAAGAGGCGCTGGTGGGCCGCCTCGCGCAGCGCCACGTACAGCCGGACCTCCTCCTCGGGCAGCTCCAGGCCGGACCCGTACGCCCGAATGTTGGCCGGCAGCAGCGCGGCGGTGCCGGCCGGGCCCAGCGGCAGCCCGATGTCGCTGGCCGACAGCACCTCGGTGGCGAGCGAGCCGAGCGCCTGGCCTAGCTGACCGCCGAACAGGGCCCCGCCGAGAGTGGTCATCATGGCGTGCATCGGGCCGAGCTGGCTGCGGGCCTCCGGCGGAACGAGGTCGCCCATCGCGCCGACCATCCGACCGGCCACCGGGTCGCAGAGCTTGCGCCACACGTCGAGCGTCCGGTAAATCCACTCGTTGCGGTTCCACGCCGCCGACGTGCGGGTCCCGGACGGGAACGTCGACGACGACTCGAGCCACAGGTCGGCGACGCGTAGCGACTCCTCGACGGTGTGCCACTCGTGCGGGTTGACCGACGGGTCACCCTCGGCGGCGAGTTGGCTGGCCGCCACCTGCCGGGCCAGGTCCCAGTTCACCGGACCGCTGCCCGGAGCGGCGAGCAGCTGCTGCAGCTGCGCCATGAACTGCTGCATCTGCCGTGGGTCGTTGGGGTCCGGAGGCTGGCCGCCGGGGAGCTGGAAGCCGAACGGAATATCAGGCACGCCCTCCACGGTACGCGGGCCACCGGCCGCAACGCCGCCGGTGCGTTCCGCTCAGCGCGAAGCTCCGCGTCACAGGCCCGACCGCAGTCGGTACGCTCAGGCGCATGAGACGTCGCGGTGTCACGGTCATCCTCGGCGCGCTGCTCACCGCACTGCTCGCCTACGCCGTGCTCGCCGCACCGGTCCCGTACGTGGTGCTGGGCCCCGGGCCGACGGTCGACACACTCGGCACCGACGACGGCGCGGACGTCATCCAGATCACCGGGACCGACACCTCGACCTCGGCCGGGCAGCTGCGGCTCACCACCGTCGGCGTACGCCCCAACGTGGGGCTGCGGGAGGCGGTCGCCGGCTGGCTGAGCGACGCCGAGGCGGTGGTGCCGTACGAGGTGATCTACCCGCCGGGGCAGACCCAGGAAGAGGTCGAGGAGCGCAACGCCGAGGACTTCGCGGCGTCGCAGACCAGCGCCGAGACCGCGGCGCTGCGCCAGCTCGGCTACCCGGTGCAGGTGCTGGTGAGGGCGGTCGCCCCGGACGGGGCGTCGGTCGGGCTGCTCGACGTCGACGACGTGATCACCTCGGTCGACGGCACGCCGGTCAGCTCGGCGACCCAGCTGACCGAGCTGATCCGGGCCGAGCCGGAAGGCAGCACGCTGACCATCGGCTACACCCGCGACGGCCAGTCGGCCACCGCCGAGATCACCACTCGGGCCAGTGACGGCGGCCCACCCCGGATCGGCATCGAGATCACCGAGGAGCAGCCCAGGCCGTTCCAGCTGACCATCGACCTCGACGAGATCGGCGGGCCGAGCGCCGGGCTGATGTTCGCCCTGGGCATCATCGACAAGCTCGAACCCGAGGACCTCACCGGAGGCAAGATCATCGCGGGGACCGGGACCATCGACAACGAGGGCAACGTCGGCGCGATCGGTGGTATCCCGCAGAAGCTGGTAGGAGCCAAGGAAGCGGGTGCGGTCGCCTTCCTCGTCCCGCGGGCCAACTGCGCCGAAGCGGTCGCGAACGCCGTACCCGACCTGCCGCTGCTGCGGGTGGCCACCCTCGACGAGGCGCTCGACGCGCTGGACCGGCTGCGTACCGGCGAGAAGCCGACGCTCTGCGGCAGCGACTGACACCCCGGTCAGGTCCACCTCAACCGGCCTTGAGGTGGACACACCCCGTAGTCTTGGTGCCTGATCGCCCAGCGGATCACACCAACGTGCGGAGTACCTAGTCGTGGTCATGCGTAGCAGCCCAATGCCCGGAATGAGCCGACGTGGCCGGGTCACCGTCGGCGTACTCATCGGGATCTTCCTTCTCTTCACCCTGCTCGGCTGGGGGGTGAACGCATGGACCGACTGGTTGTGGTTCGAGGAGGTCGACTACACCCAGGTCTTCACCGGCGTGCTGTTCACCCGACTGCTGCTGTTCGCGGCGGTCGGCCTGGCCATGGCACTGGTGGTCGCGGCCAACCTGTGGCTGGCGTACCGGCTGCGGCCGGCGCTGCGACCGCACTCGCCGGAACAGGTCAGCCTGGAGCGCTACCGGATGCTGCTCAGCCCCCGGATCGGCATCTGGATCACCGCGGCCGCAGCCCTGGTCGGCGTCTTCGCCGGGCTGTCCGCGCAGAACCGGTGGAGCCAGTGGCTGCTGTTCCGCAACTCCCAGGAGTTCGGCGTCACCGACCCGGAGTTCGGCATCGACATCGGCTTCTACGTCTTCGAGTACCCGTTCCTGCGCTACCTGCTCGGCCTGGCGTTCACCGCCGTGGTGCTGTCGGTGATCGGCGCGCTCGCCGTGCACTACCTCTACGGCGGTGTACGGCTGCAGGGCATCGGCGACCGGATGACCACCGCCGCGCGGGCCCACCTGACCACGCTGGTCGCCGTCTTCGTACTGCTCAAGGCGGTCGCCTACGTGCTCGACCGGCGCGGCATGCTGCTGGAGTACAACGAGCAGGCGCGCATCTACGGCGCCGGCTACGCCGACATCAACGCACTGCTGCCGGCGAAGGAGATCCTGGCGTACATCTCGATCGTGGTGGCGATTGCGATCATCGTGTTCTCCAACGCGGTGATGCGCAACCTGGTCTGGCCGGGCATCTCGCTGGCGCTGCTCGGCATCTCCGCCGTGGCGATCGGTGGCATCTACCCGTGGGCGGTGCAGACCTTCGAGGTCAACCCGAGCCTGCGGGACAAGGAGGCGGCGTTCATCGAACGGGGCATCGTCGCCACCCGGGAAGCGTTCGGGCTGGACATCAGCCAGCAGACGCCGTACCCGGCGACGAACCTGACGCCGCCGGAGAGCCTGGCCACCGACACCGCGGTGGTGCCCAACATCCGGCTGCTCGACCCGCAGCTGGTCTCCGAGACCTACACCCAGCTGCAGCAGGTGCGTGGCTTCTACGACTTCGGCACCAAGCTGGACATCGACCGCTACACCATCGACGACGAGAGGCAGGACTACGTCGTCGGCATGCGGGAGATCAACTACAGCGAGCTGACCGAGCAGCAGAGCAACTGGCTCAACCGGCACACCGTCTTCACCCACGGGTACGGCATGGTCGGCGCGCCGGCCAACCGGGTGGTCTGCGGCGGGCAGCCGTACTTCGTCTCCGGCTTCCTCGGCGACCAGGCCCAGGAGCAGTGCTCCTCGGCGACCGAGCGGATCCCGGTCGAGCAGCCGCGGATCTACTACGGCGAGCAGATGGACGGCACCGACTATGCCATCGTCGGCTCGCCCGGCGACAGCAACGTCGAGTTCGACCGGCCGACCTCCAGCGGCGGCGAGCAGTACTACACCTACACCGGCACCGGCGGGGTCGAGGTCGGTTCGTTCGGCCGCAAACTGCTGTACGCGATCAAGGAGCAGGAGACCAACTTTCTGCTCTCCGAGGCGGTCAACGAGAACTCCAAGCTGCTGTACATCCGCAACCCACGGGACCGGGTGGAGAAGGTCGCCCCGTTCCTGACCATGGACGGCGACCCGTACCCCGCGGTGGTCGACGGCCGGATCCAGTGGATCGTCGACGGCTACACCACCTCGGCGACGTACCCGTACTCGGAGCGGGTGAACCTGCAGGTGGAGACCGCCGACGAGCTCACCGGCCAGGGCACCTTCGTGCTGGCCCGGGAGAACGTCAACTACATCCGCAACTCGGTCAAGGCCACCGTCGACGCGTACGACGGCACCGTCCGGCTCTACGAGTTCGACGAGAACGACCCGGTGCTCAAGGCCTGGAACGCGGCGTTCGGCGGCGACCTGGTCATCCCGAAGGCGGAAACGCCGCAGGAGCTGGTCGACCACTTCCGCTACCCGGCGGACCTGTTCAAGGTGCAGCGCAACCTGCTGGCCCGCTACCACGTCACCAACCCGGCCGAGTTCTTCTCCGGGCAGGACTTCTGGGAGGTGCCGAACGTCCCGGACTCGCCGGACAGCGAGGTCAAGCAGCCGCCGTACTACCTGATGACCCAGCTGCCGGAGCAGGACGAGCCACGGTTCCAGCTGACCTCGGCGGTGACCCCGGCCGGCCGGCAGAACCTGGCCGCGCTGATCTCCGGGTCGTACGTCGACGGACAGCCACAGCTGCAGGTGCTGGAGCTGCCCGACCAGACGGCGATCTCCGGCCCGGTGCAGGTGCACCAGCGGATGACCAACAACGCGGCCATCCGGCAGCAGCTGAACTTGCTGTCGTCGAACCAGGCGCAGGTGCAGTACGGCAACCTGCTGTCGCTGCCGTTCGGCAACGGCATGCTCTACGTCGAGCCGGTCTACGTGAAGAGCAACCAGACCAACGCGTACCCGCTGCTGCAGCGGGTGCTGCTCTCCTACGGTGACGGCGGCTCGTACGTGGTGCTGGCCAACAGCGTGCAGGACGGCATCCGGCAGCTGATCGAGCAGGCGGAGGCGGGTGGTGCGCCGACGACCCCGCCAGAGGGCGAAGGCGAGGGTGAGGGCGAGGAGCCCGGCGGCACCCCGAGCCCGACGCCGTCGACCCCGGTCGACCCGGGTCTGGTGACCCCGGAGCTGCAGGCGGCCGCCGCCGAGGTCAGCGCCGCGATCGACGAGGCCCGCGCCGCGCAGGCGGCCGGTGACTTCCAGCGGTACGGTGAGGCACTGGCCCGGCTGGACGCCGCGATGACGGCGTTCCAGGCGGCGCAGCAGGCGGCCGGGGTGGGCGGTGCCCAGCCGCCGTCCACCGACCCGTCACCGAGTGCCGACCCGTCACCGACCGGCTGACGCCAACTGACTGACGCCAACTGACTGACGCCGAACTGGCCTCGGTGATCCGGACTTGTCCGCTTTTGTGGGTGGACCAGGGTGGGATCACCGAGGCCAGTCGGTCAGTACGGGGGTCGTTTTGCGGCGGGCTGACGGTATGCGCTAGGGTTAACTCATCGCCGCGGGGTGGAGCAGTTCGGTAGCTCGCTGGGCTCATAACCCAGAGGTCGCAGGTTCAAATCCTGTCCCCGCTACCATGGTGAACGGCCCGCCAGGGATATCCCTGGCGGGCCGTTTCGCGTACCGGACTCCCGCCCAGCCCCGTTGAGCCCTCGTCGCCCTCAGGTGCCCGCCGAGACGGCTATCGGACTGAAGCCGTGTTCGTGCCGTCGGGGGACAGCCACACGGGAATCAGAGCGCTACAGTGACACAGTATGCGAGCGATCCACACTGGTCGGATACAGTCGCTGCTCGCCTGCCTCGTACTGATGACGATCGTGATCGCCGATCCGGCACGGAGCCTGGCCGACGAGCCGCTGGATCAGGAAGCGTCCACGCTGGTTTGCCTGTCGCCCCAGCATCATCAGCAGGTCGGCCGGGCTGCTGAGTTGCTCGGCCTGGTCGAGTCGGTAAGCGGGGACCGGGTGGTGGTGGACGGGCAACGGGTGGCGATCGCGCGATGGCGGGACACGCATCGGGCCGACTTCGACACCGCCTGCGCCACCATGGTCGCGGCGTTCAGCATCGATCCAGACGCAGCACGCGCCGGGCCGACCTCCGAGATGCGTGGCTTGCTGATCGGTGGCGCACTCACCTTGGTGTCCGCTCTGATCAGCGCGTTGTTCACCAGTGTGCTGACGACCGGCGTCCACCGACGGACTGAGGCGCGCCAGCAGGCCGCCCAGCTTCGGGTGGCCGTGGCCGAGTTCATTCGGGCAGCCGACGAGTCTCTCACCCGGTACGCGGATGCCTCCGCCAGACAACCGAAGGGGACCAGCCTCGACGAGCCCCGCCTCCGGCTGATGCTGCATCTCGATGCCCTGCCGGCGGTCCTGGGCCCATCGATGGAGGTGATCCGTGATTCTGTCGAGAAGTTCTGTGAGTCGATGCGCGATTCGTGGTCCGGGCCGGACCGATCGGCGGACAGTCCTCGGGTACGGGAGGCGCGGACCGGCTTGATGCACCTGCGAACGGCGGTCGAACAGGCAGCTCGAGAGGCGGAGCGGGCTGCTGGTGTCATCGGCTTGCGACGGTGACAACAGCAGCGGCGTGATGGGAGGGCATCGTGATGACACAGACCAGCAGTGCTCATGCGGGTAGGCCTGAGGAGATTCCGAACCCCTTCGAACTGCCCCCCGTACTGGGTCAGTCCCTCCGTGCGCTGCGACCGTGGCACGACAGGGAACACGAGGCGTACTACCTCCCAGTGGACAGAGCCGAGGAGGGATACCGCAGCTTCGTCAACCATTTACCGGACCCGTCGACGCACCTCACCAGATTCGGTCAGTTGGTGGTGGTGGCCGGGCCCACGGGCTGCGGGCGTACCTCGTTGATTCACAGGTGCGTACACCACTTGAAGCAGGAGTTCGATGGCGCCTCCGGTGGCCGGATCATGGCCGCGCCGGTGGCCGACCTCAGTAGAGAGCGGGCGTTCGATCTCGAGATGGTCGGTCGCAGAGGCGATTTCGACCAGTATCTGGCCCTGCTGGCGTACAAGATCAGGAGCAGGCTGTCCCGGCAGCTGGAAGGGCTGTCGGACCCAGGGGATCAACCGATGCAGGGGAAGGTGGCTTTCACGCGACTCGGGCGGGATCTCGAGGATGCGGACGCAGTCGCGATCATCGTGCTACCGCAGTTCAACGACGCGACGTGGAAGAGATCGGTGCTTTCGCTGCAGGCTATGCACCCGATCAATCACTATCTCGACCTTGTCGGCGAGCGCATGATCCTTTTTGCGGAAAGCGATAATCCCCAGCAGATCAAGGACTGGAGCGATCGAGTCCGGGGTGAAGCTAGGGAGGGTGTTCTTGTGATCGAGGTAGGTATGCTGACCGGTACGGACGGGTGGACATTCGCTAACGGGCGGCTGCAGATGTGTGATCATCCTCGGGTTCCGACAGTTACCGTAGAAACTATGCACGCGGTGATGGAGGATCATCGTTCGATGTCCTTGAAGCAACTCCAGAAGATGTGTTTTCATTTATGGGACGAGGCTCGGCGTCGCCCAGGTACCAAGGAAGTCAGTAAGCACGACTTCGATCGATACTATGTAGATCGGCGCGACGGCTACCGGCCTCGTGGCCGGGGCATCAAGAATGGATGACCATGAATGCCTCATCGGGAGAGCCGCGGGCGGTCGGGGTCAACCCGTACTCGCCAACCGCTGTTGCGCGTGTCTCGGAGGTCGGCCAGGGCCTGCCGACGGTGTCGACCCGTGCGGTCGAGGAGGCGTTCCGCTATCTTGACGCCTTCCTGGCGCAGGCCGTCCCTCCGGAGCGGGTCGGGCTGTCCGGTCGTCTGCTGACTGTGGTGGGTGAATACGGCACCGGCAAGTCTCATCTTGCGGCGGCCCTGCTGCATCGGGCTCGTCGATCGGGTGACTCGGCGGTGCGCACCCTGTACGTTGAGGCGCCCCAGTTCGGCTCGTTGGTCGACCTGTACAAGCGCTTCGTCGGTCGTCTCGACCGGGAGGACATCGTCGACCTCCTGCGCGACTACTACTCCGAGGTGGTCGCCGATGGGCTCAGCCACGTGCCACATGCGCAGCAGATCGCTGACGACCTGCGGCGACATGTCATCGAGCCGCAGGCGGTGGTCGACGACCTCGGGTTGCCGGAGAGCGTCCTGCTGCCCCAGTTGCAGGACCGGCTGATCGAGGCAACCGGCGATGACGACCTTGGTACGGCGATGACGTTGCTGCTCGACGAGCGGACCACGGTGCAAGCGTGGGACTGGTTGATCGGCAACCGGTCGGACGGCTTCGTCACGGAGCACGGGCTGTCGAAGTACATCGATAGTTCAGCTGCTGCCATGTCGGCGATCATCGCGCTCCTGAACTTGCACGGCCGCAGTGGCCGGCGATTCGTCGTCGTACTGGACGAGCTCGACCGGGTCCTTGATCCGGCGGATCAGCGAGATGCGGGTGTGGTCGGGCAGTTTCGAAATCTACTGACTGCGGTGGAGGAGTCCGGAGCATTCTTGATCATCACCGGTCTGGTGGAGATCACCCCGCAACTGCAGGGAGACGTGCTGCAGCGGATGGGGCATGCCGTCCGGATGACTCCGCTTACGGCGCAGGAGGCACGTGAGCTGATTGAGCAAAGCCATCTTGCGGCCCGAGGTGACAGCGACATCGCCCCGTTCCTCGACGATGCCGTGCAGTACCTCGTTGACATGACCCACGGCGTTCCACGGCAGCTCATCAAGCTCTGCCATCATCTGTACCGCCGAGCCGAGCTCGAACGTACGGTGATAGGAATCGAGCTTGTCCAATTGGTGGCTCGGGATCATTTCGACTTCGCCACCATTGACGATGTGCGACGTGAGGTGATGCTGACCCTCGAGCGCGAGGCCATCGGATTTGAGCGGCGTCGTCAGCTTGACGTCGACGGCCGGTCGTTGCTCGACCTCGTCGTGCTGAACGAGGGCGGTGAGCCGAGTTGCGTCATCCTGCTCTCCGAAGGCATCATGCGGGAATCGGACGTCGAACGGGTCGCTCGCCGGGCTGCGGCCGCTCGATCAGAAGGCGTCGACGTCGAGATCATCCTGGTGGTCGTCGGTTACCTGGCACCCGACGTGGCATCGAACGTCCGCAACGTCGTCCTGGCCGAACCGATCGAGTACGAACGTCGAACCTTGGCGAGCGCCGTGGTTGCCAGGATCGATCATGTGTTACAGCGTGCCCGGTTGAGCGAGACTGACCCGGTTCGGCTGATGGTTACCCGGGTCGATCGGCTCGTTCGTCAGCAAGCCGGCGCATACACCATGATCGACCGGCTTGAGCAGCAGGTCCGTGACATGCGGCGGTCGACCAACCAACGCCTCAGCGAGATCTCCGCCGATGTGGCTGGCCTGCTCACCGGGACAGTGTCAGTGGACCGAGCCGTCCCTGTGCCGACCCAGCCCGGCCCGATGGACGAGATGGGCGAGATCGACGAACTGTTCGAGTCGGCGATCGACGCTGCCGTACGGCTCGGTGACGGACTGCCAGACGCCTTCACCCAAGCATTCAGAGCAGCTCCGGGCCTCTCAACGGCGATCAGATCCGCACAGGAGCGCATCCACGGGTGGACCGCCGATCCCGACAGCTTCAGCCTGCTGGGTACGGCCGTGTTCCTGCAATCCCTGATCGAATCTTTTCGACAGGCGGTCGTCGAATGGCGAATGCGGCGGGTGTCGGTGGACCGCGCCGACGCCGCGTCGTCGAGCACCGACCTGGAACGGCTGGACGTTCTCTGCCTCACCTACGAGGCGATCTTCGACTACGCGTCGTTGCAACATCTCAAACGTCTTGCCGAATCCATGGCGTTGCCGCCGGAAGCGGCCGCCGCGACTGGTCCGCACCCAATGCATCTCGACGACATCCGGGAGGTGTTCGGAGGGCTTGGCGCACGGGTACGGGCAGCGGCGCGACGCACGATCGGCGACGTGTGATCGGTTGGCGTCACGCCTGCGGCATCTCAATGAAGCGGCTGGACGGCGGCTGCGGCCGGGCCGCACACCGCAAGGACGACCTCGGTCAAGCTATTGTCGGCTATGTCCACCTGGTCCTGATCGAGGCACAGGCCGATGACGTACTCCCGTGCGGACAGACGATAGTAGTAGATCGCGCCGATGTCCGTATCGAGCACCGCGCGGACGGCCGGTCCACCGATCGCAGGCCGGGCGGTCCGGCCAAGCTCCCTGAGGTAGGCGGCAGTCGCGGGACCCATCGCGTTGACCTGCTGGCGTCGGTAGCTGGGCGAGTGGCGGTAGGCAGCCCCACGTAGCTCGGGCGTACCGAGCGCGTCGACCGAGAACAGCTGTACCTTGTCGTTGAAGCACGCGACAAGGTGCAGGCCGGTTCCATCGACGGCGGCTGCGCAGGCGTCGAAGGCCCAGTGACGGCGGTCGCCGGTGATCGCCAGGGGGTGCCGTGGGTCGGCGGACGTTTCGAGGTTCCGCCGCGTCGTGGAATCGATGGACGGCAACGGCCGGGGCGCGCTCGCCGGCTGTTGGCGCGGGATGTCGGCCGCCTCGCGGTCGAACGCGGACTCCCTAAAGTGTTTTGTGTCCCAGGCCCCCAGGTTCTGTCGGGGCAGCCGAATGCCAGCTCTGATCTGATCGACCAGCTGCGAGAGCGCGCTGTCAGCCTCTTGTACGGCAGGCTGCCGGGCCAGCGACGCAACCTCGTCGGTGGTCAGACCCAGAGTTCCGGCGACGAGCAGCACACCGGGAACTACCCGGGCACAGTAGAAGGCTCCGCCGGCCGACTGGAGCACCGTGCGCAGCGGCACGCCCTGACCGAGGGGCCGTAGCCACTCGTGCATCACCTGTCCTGACTGAAAACTCAGCCGCCTCGCCACACGGCGGCAGTTCTCGACAAGTCGATCGTCGTCCCGGCCGGGCCCAGCAGGTGCGTACAAGTCGAAGTCGCGGGATCCGGGACTGCAATGCGCCAGGTAGTGCAGCGGTCCGTCGGACCGGAAGAGGCCACGACAGTAGGCGATCCGATCGTCGATGTCGCTGAACTGGCGACCGGTCGGCTCCTGCGTCACGGTGATCGCGTCGGAGTACTCTCGGTGCGGCGAGCCGATCACCGAGTCCGCATGTCGTCCCTGCTCTGTCGGCACTTGAGACTTCCTCTGCTGTGGTCGTGGTTCGCCGGGATGCGGGTCGGGTTCGCCAGATGCTTCTCAGCGCCGCGGGATGTCGATATCGAGGTCGCGGGTGGATATCGGGTTGGTGGGAACCGTTCCGTCGGATCGACGCGCTGCCTGCTCCCATACTCGAAGATTGGCACGCGCGATGTCGGGGTACGGATGTCCTGGTGGCAGGTCCTCCTCACACAACTCGACGGCCTCACCAGCGAGTCGCATCGCGGCGTCTACCGCACCACCGTGCCCCAGGTTGCCGGCCTGGTTGATCGTTGCCGCGAGCACCCACGGGTGGGTCTCGGCCGGCACAGCGGTCCGGATGATCCGCAAACCGTGGTCACCGAGGCGCCGGCTCTCGTCGAGATCGCCGACACCGCGTAGGAACAGCGCGAGATTGACCAGGCAGACACCGGTGAGCGGATGCTCCGGGCCAAGTTGACGCTGGTAGCCGCGGTAGCAGGACTGCCCGAACTCCACCACTCGTGCTGGTGTCTCCCGCAGCAGATGCATGTCGGTGGCCAGCGCGAGCTTGCAGGCCAAGGTGTCGAGATGATTTGTCCCGCGAAGCTGCTGGTACCCGCGCAGCGCGTCGGCGTGATTCTCCTTGGCCTGAGGCACCATGTTCTTGCGGCGTTGGGTGACCGCGAGTACCCGGATGATCCGCAGCGTACTCGCGCTGTCCGTCGGGATCTTGCCGGTCGGATGGCCCAGCCAACCGCGAGCATCGTCGATGGTCCGGGTCGCAGCGTGGTAGTCGCCCAGCTCACGTTGATATGTCGCCAGGTTGGCAGCGGCCCACCAGAGGAAGGGGTCCCTCGTGCCGAACACCCGCAATCGGCGGTTGACCACTTCTCGTTCCACCACCATCGCGGTGTAGAGGTCGCCGTCGAAGTACGACGACAGCGCCAAATTGTGCGCGACCATCAAGGTCTGCTGGTGCTCCTCGCCGTAGGCCTTGCGAAGAACATCGTAGGCGACGCCCTCGTGACTCTTGGCGAGCTCGAACTCTCCGAGCGCCCGTACGTCCCCGGCGATCCCCTGCAGCGTGGTCGCGGTGTTCGGATGCTCCTGCCCGATGGTGCGCAACTGCAGTAGCCGCAGTTGCTGCGCGATCTCGAGCGACTCGCGGTACCGGCCCATCCAGCGCAGCAGACTCGCCTGCTCGCCCCGTAGCTGCATATTGCTGCGATCGGTGGGCGGCACCGCCGACGACCAGTAGCCGAGAGCCTCGTCGATGACCTTCAGGGCGACATTCGCGCTGTCCCAGGTCTCCTGCCGGCGCATGTACCGAACTTGTCGGACGACCCACCTGCGCACCTTCGGGTCGGTCTCGGCCACGGCACCGCTGGGCAGCAGATGGGGTTGCAGCTCGGCGAGGCGGTGCCGTTGCCAGCCGCCGTCGACCTCAGCTCCGGTTGGGGCGTAACTTGCCAGGCCGAGCCGCAGGTGACGGCGAACCTCGGCGGCCCGCGTCGGCGGCAGGGCGCCACGTACCGCGTCCTGTACTGCTCGGTGGATACGGATCGAGGGACGCTGCCCCCAACGTACGTCGAAGATGCCGAACCGGGCCCCGGTCCAGACGACCTCGTCGAAGATCGCGGGGTCGTTGCGGACGCGCTCTTCGCCACCGTCTGACAGCGTGGCCAGCTGATCGATCATCGAACTCGAACGGAGCAGCGTGAGACTGATGTCGTCGGACGACAGAAAGGAGCACATCTCAGCGAGGTGGATGGCTATCCGACCAATCTCCGTCTGTCGCAGCGTCGCCTCCAACGCGCGCCAGGATCGCCGTAGCGCGTGGTAGGTGGGATCGTCGTCGGGCACCGACACCGCCGGCGATGCATCCGCATCGGCGGGCAGATCGGCCGGGGATTCGGGCCGGAGGCTGGCGACCATCGCTTCGGTAGCGGCTTCGAGATCTGCGGGCGCGTACGCCATCAGGTGGTGTCGGCTCTCCCGCAGCCACGCCCCGGTCAGCCGCAGCGAGAGCGGGAGCTGTCCCACCTCGGCGACCACCGCGGCGCAGTGCTCCTCGCTCAGCTCCGGCACGTAGGTGCGCAGCAGCTCGGTTGCGTCGTCCGTCCCGAGGTGGGTCACGACGAGCAACCGCGGGGTGGGCGTATCGGTGATCCTTGAGGTCACCACCACGTGTCCGGCGGCGGACCCGACCCACTCGAGAAGCTCCCGATCGTCGAGCCCGTCGAAGATGAAGAGACACGGTCTCCTGGCGGCGAGCTGCAACAGGTGGTCGAATGCTTGTCGCGGCTGCTCCTCAACGCCCTCGGTGTCCACCTCGGATGGATTCGGAGCCAGCAGCTGGAACTGCTCGTTGAGTCTGCGTAGCGCATGGGCGATCGATTCCCAGCTGTCCGCCGGGATCCACCAGACGATGTCGTAGTCCTTCTGGAACCGGTGGGCGTACTCGTTGGCCAGCTCGCTCTTGCCGACTCCGGTGGCACCAACCACCAGAACAGGCCCGGGGCCGTCGGCGAGCAACTTGTCGCGGAGCGTTTCGAGATCGTCGGCTCGGCCGGTGAACTGCGGATTTCGGCCGGGAATATCGACGGCCGGCGGCAGCTGGCGATGTTCCGGCGGGCCGCCCGGATAGCGCGGGCGGAACCCGGCACGGTCATCGTAGGGCGTCTCGATGAGCAGGAAGTGCCGACGTAGCCGTGCCTCGGCGTCACCGGCGGACAGGCCGATCAGATCGAGACACGGCACTGTGGCATCGAAGTCGGCCGGGGTCTGAGCGGTGACGGCCACCTGTACGACCGGGTCGGATACGTCGGTGACCTGACCGGATACTTCAGTCGGCGACAGCACCGCGTCGCGGAGCCGTTCGGCGATGCGGCGTACTCGCCCGTCGGCCGTGGCGAGCCCGCCGATCACGACGAGGCTCGGCGGCGTCGACTGCTCGATCCACGAATCATCGGCGGGTAGCCGGCTGGCGGGCAGGCCCTGTTGCCGCAACCGGTCGGTGATCCAGTCCGCCCAGCGTCGGTCGGCCGGTCGGTACGCAAGGTAGACCTTCTCCGGCTCGGCCTGCGGATCGAACCCGAGCGCCCGTTCGTAGCGCATCCGTAGTCGTCGACCGACATCTGGAGCGGAAAGAACGGCACCGTCGGTCATCGCGTGGACGACGCTAGTCAGACCCGTCCGGAGGCTGCCGCGATCGAGAATGATGGCGAGAGCTTCCCGCTCGATGTCGTACGAGTGGCGCGGCACCTCGACGAACGACACGGTGACACCAGCGCTTGCCGGCCCGGCGAGTTGGGCGAACTGTTGCCGGGCGGCGTGCAGCCGCTCGGCCGCGTGGGGTTCGCCGAGCCGTACCTGGGTCGGGGTGGCCACCAGGCGTAGGCCGACAGGAGCCGCGTTGACCAACGCGCCTGCCAGGCGCAACGCGTCCTGCTGCACCCGCTGGTGCGACCGGAAGCAGACCGCGGCGGCGTCGCAGAGGCAGGCGAGCTGGTGCAACGCGCTCTGCGGGTTCTGCGGCGGTGCGTCGAGCAGCACGTAGTGGTAGCTGGTCTGCTGCAGCAGGCGTCGGAGTTGACTACCGTCGCCGGCACCGTCGGGCAGTGCTGCCGGGTAGAAGCTGTCGGAAGACGCGGTGACGACGTCCACGGCGTCAACCCAACCAGCTGCCTGGAAGCGTTGGACACTGGTCTCCGGCGTCGTCCCGGTGCGGTCGGCGATCATCCGCAGAGCTGCGCCGAGCGGTTCGTCGACGGACGTGGTCACGTCAAGGAAGGGGTGCAGGTAGTCCTGGACCCGGGGTGCGTTACCTCCCCAGTCGAGGATGAGGACCCGGTGCCCGGTGCTGGCGAGTATCCAGGCGATGTTGGCGACGATGCTCGTCTGCCCGGCGCCGCCGCCGGGGGAGACGAAGACCAACACTTCAGCCGTCTGCCGCCCCGTGCCGGTCTTGCTTGCCGCGGTCGTCGTCGGTGTGTCGGTCATCTTGAATCTCTTTCGATCATGAGGGTTGTGCGGCGCTGCTCGCCGGATCGCCATCGTGTTGACCAAGGAAGAAGGCGATCGGATTCAATCGTTCGTCGAGTAGGTGATCGAGGGAGATCTGCAGGGCATCTGGTGGCAACTCGGACAGGGTGTGCAGGTCGACGTCGGTGAGGTCGACGAGAAGTGTCTCTTGCTCGTGCCGATCTTGGGTCATTCGCCGGTCCTGTCTGCCGGGGGTGCCCTGATGCGCGGGAGCATCGTCGCTCGCTGCGGCGTGGAACGCCAATCGTAGTGCAGATCGCCGAAATCCTCACCGAGGTCGCGCAGTCTTTGTGGACGCTGTGGAAAGTCGGATCCACGACTGTCGGACAGTCAGGCGAGTCAATGTCACTTCCTCGGGTGATCGACCATGCGCTCCACGCGGCGGCAATGATGTGCGATCATCGATGAATAGGTGGGGCGAAGACTGCGGTAGCAAGTCGGTAACCAGGCGCTTCGGGAGCAGGCATGATCCAACCGCACCGATTCTCGAGGAACATGCTGACTGAGTTCGCGCAAGGTGGTGGTGCCCCCGCCGGCATCCGGGTCCTCGCCGGACTGCAGAACAGCCGTAGCAGACTGTTCTGCTGGATGCTGCCCGACCTCGCGCGACGGACCAGCCATCCGGAAGCAAGACAGACCATGTACGCGTACCGGCTGCTGGTTGATCTCGAGCGCGACTCGCCCACTGCGGTGCACGACGTACTCTGCTATCCGGCGGTTGGGGCATGGCTGGGCCGCACCGTGGCGGCGCTGTCCAGCCACCGACCCGCTCAACCGGGCCGACTCGCCCTGGTCGCGGCCGCAGTGGCGGCACGTTGCGGGGCCACCGCCGAGGTGCCGCTCGGCGCAAGTCGTTCCAACCATGGCATCGTGCTGCCGTCCCTGGGCATCGCGACCCTGCCTGGAGGCAACTGCGACCCGCTACGCGTGCGGCGCGCGGACGATGACCTGGTGCTGCTGGAACGGGCCGGGCGGCAGGTAATCGTTCCCACCCCGACGGCTCACCGATCTGCGGCTGGGGACAGGCCGACCTCGCGGGACTGGGACGGTCTACCGCAGGTGCTGATCCGCCGGCAGGTCACCATCGACGGTTCGGGGTGGCAAGGGCTCGGCAACGACGAACCAGGGTGGCCCCGTACCGTCGACGAGCGCCACCTCGACCTGCGCCGCTGGACCGGCGGCGTCCGCGCCGGCTGGCTGCTGCTCGCCGAACATCATCCCGAGGTCGCGGCGGAGGTCGCCGAATGCGTCACCGCCGTCGTACCGATGCAACTGCTGGGCAGCTCGGTCGGCAGTGCTACCTTCGCGGGCGCTTTCGGTGCCGTCGCGATGTCCTCCCCGGACGACACGCGGACGGTCGCGGTCACCCTCGCGCACGAACTGCAGCACGCCAAGCTGCTCGCACTGAGCGACGCCCTCCCGCTGATCGTTCCGACGGATGACGACAAGCGCTACTACGCGCCGTGGCGCCGGGATCTGCGGCCCCTAGCCGCGCTGCTGCACGGCGCGTACGCCCATCTCGCGGTCGCCACGTTCTGGCAACGGCAGCAACGGGTCGAAACCGATCCGACCGACATCCACCTTGCCCAGGTGCGGTTCGCCCGGTGGCGCGCTGCCGTGCGGGACACGTTGCGGGTGATCAGTCGGAGCGGCCAGCTGACCGGGACCGGTCAGCTTCTGGTCGACGGGATGTGGACGGCGGCGGACCGGCTCACGCGCGAGCGGCTGCCTGCCGCTGCCCGCCGCGAAGCCGCGGAGATCGCCGCCTCCCACCGCAGTCAGGTTGACGTCGGCTGAGGAGGATGACCGTCGGTCGACTCTGCCGCGCCCGGCGGACCCGCGGTGGCCCGGAGGCCCCTGCTGCCACGGTGGACGGCCCGCCAGGGGGACCGTTTCGCGTCTGGCTGCTCAGGCCTGTCCAGGCTGGCTGCTCGGGCCGGCTGGCAGGTTGATCAGTGACAGCCTCGCCGGCCAATCGACTCGGACCGAGGCGGCAGGCCGCGTCGGCGGTGATCAGGTGCTCGCCGGGCAGCCGGTGTCCACCCTGTTAGCCCACCCGCGACCAGTCCTCGCTCCAAAACCGCCTGTTTGCTCTGGTCCGGTCCGTCGGCTCACTGCGTGCCCCTGTCGCCCTCCTGAACCGGTTCGCCGGGCTGACCGGTCTGTTCCACGGCGGGCGGACCGGCCTGCCGGGGCACCTCGATCCGGGGCAGGATCATCGTGGCGGAGACGTCGTCGGGCTGGTCCTCGACCGACCGGCTGGCCAGATGCGCCGTCAGCAGCGCTCGTGGGATCTCCATGGTGATGTCCCCGGCCCGATCCGGACCGCGCACCTCCGCGATCGTCGGCGGTCCGCCGTCACTACCGCCGCCACCCGTGGGCACCGGGTGGGAACGCCGGCGGAGGTCACGGAGCCACAGCGCGACCGGTAGCAGACAGATCAGCAGCGCGACGCCGGGCCACAGGAGCGACGGCAAGCTGGCGTAGTCGCGGGCAACGGCGACCACGATCGCTGCGGCGAGCACCGCCAACCAGCCCAGGTGCGCCCGGAACGTGTACAGGCCGTCACTGCTGCTGTGCGCCCCCTTCGGGGTGACCACGAACCGGGCCGGCCGACGCAGCAGCGTACTGACGAACTGCCCGGCGTAGATCGGTGCCGAGATGATCGACATCAGCATGCCCTTGAGCCCGCGGGAACCGGGTGCCTCGTACGGGCTGACGTTGTACCGCCGGTTGTGCAGGTAGAGCCACAGGGAGAAGGCGGTGGCGTCGGTGTAGAGGGCGAACCAGATCTGCGGCGAGATCGTCATACCGCTGACGCCGAGAGCCAGGAACAGCACCGCGTTGACGATGCCGAGCAGCCAGGCGACGGCCATCGACGGGTAGAAGGTGGTGATCAGGGTGTAGTGCAGCATCCCACCGGCGGACAGCCGGGGGAAGCGCCGCCAGTAGCGGCCGACCAGCAGTTGGAAGGTGCCCCGCGACCAGCGCCGCTGCTGGGAGAAGTAGTCGCTCCAGCTGGCCGGGCCGTCCCCGGCGGAAAGCACGTCCGGGGTGTACACCGACTTCCACCGTCGGCCGGTCGCCGGGTTGCGGGTGGTGTGCATGGCCAGCCCGGTCGCCATGTCCTCGGTGATCGAGTCGGCCAACCCGCCGATGCTGCGCAACGCGCTGATCCGTACCGCGTTGTTGGTACCGACCAGCATCGACGTGCCGTACGCGTTGGCGGCTCGCTGAATCACGCTGTGGAACGGGAACTGCTGCGACTCGGCGGCCCGGGTGACGAACGCCTCGCCGTTCTTGTAGCACTGCGGGCCGACGACGTACGCCACATCCGGGTCGCGGAAGTAGCCGAGGATCCGTTCGGCGAAGTTGGCCAGCGGCACGTGGTCGGGGTCGACGGAAAGGAAGACGTCGTAGCCGCCGCCGTGCGCGTCTACCCAGGCGTTGTAGTTGCCGTGCTTGGTCTTCGCCCGGAACGGTCCGCGCCGCTGGTTGTACCGCTCAATGCCGTTGCGGGTGAAATGTCGTACGCCGAGCTGCTCGCACATCGCCTTCACCTCGGCGTCGTCGCCTTCGTCGAGCAGCCAGATGTCGAAGACGCCCCGGTGCCGGATCCGCTTCGCCGCTCGCAACGTGTCGCGTACCACCGCGACCGGCTCCTTGCTCGGCACGATCGTGGTGAGAAAGGCGACCCGCAGCCCTCGAGGCGGGACCACCGGCACCGGATCCCGCGCGATCACCGAGGCCAGCGACAGCGACAGTACGTTGGCCAGCCGTAACGCCTCGACGACGGCGATGGAGCAGATGACGAAGACATTGGCGATCCGGGCAGCCTCGGCCACCGGACCGGGATTGGTGTCGGCGAAGTGCCCCGGCTGCAGCAGCCAGACGAAGAAGAACACCTCGAAGCAGATGTTCGCCAGCGCGATCAGTACTGCGGTGACGATCTGCCGGCTACCGTGCGCTCCATGCATGCTGCGGTAGCGGACCCGGTACGGCACGCCCTCCGGCGGATCGGTCAGCGAACCGGCGAGCCGGCTATAGGATTCGAGTCGTGCCCAGGACCGGCCGTACACCGGGATGTCGAATTGTTCCGCCACAAGCAGTAAGCCGCCCAGCAGTCGCGCCCACCGGCCCACGCCCGGCCGCTGGTCTCGACGATCCTAGGCACCGGGAAGGCCTGCCCGGATCAGCCGGTTGAGCTAGTCTCGGCCGTGCTTTACGCCAGTGACGGAGGACGAACGGTGCTGCTGTCGATAGCCCGCCAGTCGATGTTTGCCCTGCCCGTCGGCTTGTTCCTGGGCTTGCTGGCTGGTTGTGGCACCGCACCGTCAGAGCGGGTGGGCGGTCTCGGCGACCAGATTACGGATGCCCGGACCGCCGGCACCCCCGGGCAGCCGGTCGAGGTGCCGCTCGCCGGAGCGGAGCTGTTCGTCGACCCGACCGGAGCCGCCGTCGACCAGGTCACCAGCTGGGTGGCGGCCGGCCGTACCGGTGACGCCGACCGGCTTCGACGGATCAGTGAGCAGCCGACAGCGGTCTGGGTCACCAGCAGCACCACCGCGGTACGCGCCGACGTCGACGCCGTGCTCACCCGGGCCGACGCTGCCGGCGGCATGCCGGTGCTGGTGGCGTACCACATTCCGGACCGGGACTGTGGCAGCTTCAGCGGTGGTGGTGCGCTCGACGGCGACGACTACCGGGCCTGGGTCCGCGAGTTCGCGGCCGGGATCGCCGGCCGCCCGGTCACGGTGATCGTCGAACCGGACGCGGTGGCGCACAGCCTGGACAGTTGCGGCGCGGACTCCGCCGACGAGCGGCTGGCGTTGCTAACCGACGCGGTCGCCGTGCTCAAGCAGACCGGCAGCGCCCAGGTGTATCTCGACGCCGGCCATGCCCGTTGGGTGGCCGACCTGCCGAAGCTGGCCGACGCGCTGCGCCGGGCCGGGATCGGGCAAGCCGACGGCTTCGTACTGAACGTCTCCAACTTCATCGGTACGCAGGAGAACGTCGGCTACGGCCGGCGGCTGTCCGACGAACTCGACGGGCGTACCAGGTTTGTCGTCGACACCAGCCGCAACGGCGCCGGGCCGGTCGACGGTGCCACCGTCGACGGTGGTCCGTCCTGGTGCAACCCGCCCGGCCGGTCGCTGGGGGAATCACCGACCACGACGACCGGGCTGGACCGGGTCGACGCCCTGCTCTGGATCAAGCGTCCGGGCGAGTCCGACGGCGACTGCCGGCCGGGCGAGCCGCCGGCCGGGCAATGGTGGCCCGAGTACGCGCTCCAACTGATCGACCCGGCGGAGTGAGCGTGCGCAGGGCTCAGCGCACCATCACCGGTACGCCGACCGACGGCACCCCGGCGGCGTCGACGGCGAACAGCAGGTAGGGCCCGGACGGCAGGATCGTGGCCTCCTCGGGCAGGCTCAGCTCCAGCCGCCCGTGGGCGGTGGCGGTGAAGTCGACCGCCACGGACCGTTGCTCGTTGTTGAGCATGTGGGTGGCGGCGCCGGGCCGGATCAGCCGGACCCGGTCGATCCGGTCGGCGTGCGGGCTGATCACGGTGACGCTGCCGCCACGTTCGATCCGCTCCGGCACGCTGCCGAGGACCGGACGAACACCGCCGAACAGGTACGGCGGGGAGTACAGCTCCAGCCGCTGCTCGAACTCGCCGCTGATGCTGTTCTTGGCGTCGCGGAAAAGCGGGTCGGATCCGACGGTGAGCACCCGGCCGTCGGGCAGCAGCAACGCCGCCGAGTGGTAGTTGCGGCCGACATGGGGGTCGGCGGCGACCGTCAGGGTGTTGCTGTCCGGGTGGAAGATCCGGGCGGTGTGGTTGTCGCTGAGGCCGCGGCCCCGGTAGTCGCTGGAGCCGTTGGTGATCAGCACGGTGTCGTCGGGTAGCTGCACCAGGTTGGGGTAGCGGGTCCCGTCCGGCAGGTCCGGGCCGGGGGTGAACCGGGGGTTGGCCGTGGTCAGGTCGATGAGGTCGATCCGGTCGCTGGACAGCGCCGACTCGCCGACCCCGCCGCCGCCGACGACCATGATCCGCTGCTCCTGCACCGGGCCGGCCCAGGCGCTCATGCTGGTTTCCAGCTGGTCGGTGTCGCGTAGCCCGTCGACCTCGGTGAACGTGTTGTCGCTCAGATCCCACAGGCCGGGGTCGCGGCCCTGGTCGTCGGGTCCGTAGCCGGCGTTCGATCCGGTGTAGAACAGCAGGTCGGGCGTTGCGGTCTGGAACAGACTGGGGTACGTCGGGAAGTACCGTTCCAGGTCGGGGCGCAGCGTCCAGCTCCTGGTCTGCGGGTCGTAGATCTCGTGCTGCGTGCCGTCGAGGACCTGGCCGCTGCCGTCGAGCCCGGCCACGGTGAGCACCTGCCCGTCGGGCAGCGTGGTCAGCGTCGGGTACCAGCGTTTGACGTGCATGTCGTCGACCCGCTCGTACCGTTCGGTCCACGGGTTGAACTCGAACGCGGCGTCGAGTCCCTGGTAGTCCTGCTTGTCCATGGTGATCGCCTCGGCGAGGCCGTAAATGTCCTGCACCTCGGCGCCGACCAGGCCGTTGACCCGGTACTGGGTCTGCCGTTCGACGACGTACTCGTCGCCGAAGCCGGCTGCATCGACCCAGACCTCCGTTTCGCTGGCGGTGACGACGACCCGGTCGCCCGGTCCGTCGGTCTTGGTGGCCGGCGGTACGACGAAGTCGTGCCCGGCGGAGTAGCGCCGCCCGTCCGGGGCGACGAACTCGGTGCCCTTGACGAAGCTGCGCGGACCGCCGTCCGGGGATTCGTTCTTGACCAGCATGGTGCCGCCGGCCCGTTCGATGTCGGATTCGAGGACCTCGTACCGCTGGGTGCCGCCGGCGACGAGCAGGTTGCCGTCGGCCAGGAACGAGTGCCCGGAGCAGAACAGGTCCTCCGGGGTCGGCACGAGTTCGGTCTGTTCGGTCGCCGGGTCGAACAGCAGGGTCTTGAACGTGCCGGCGTCGAACTGCTCCCGGTCGTTGCCTGAGCCGGCGATCAGCAGCACCTTGCCGGTGGGCAGCAGCGCGGCGTGGATGGCGTTGACCCGCTGGTCCTCGGGGAGTTCGAGGACCTGCCAGTAGCCGTGCTCCCGCTGGTACTCGACGCTGTTGAGCGTGCGCTCGTGCAGCCAGTCACTGGTAAAACCGTAGAGTGGTGGCACGTTCGCGCTGAGTAGTATCGCTACGCCGAGTGTGGGTAGCAGGACGCGGTGGCGCAGGGTTGCGGGGCTAGGCCACTTCACCCGCTGCACGCTAGCTGCCGCAACCGCCACTGTGGAGCAGCCGACCGGGCCGGTGAGCCCGACCGTCCGCCACGGCGGAGGTGGGTCATCGGCCCAGTCGTGGTCGGCCGTTGGGACTACACCCGGTCGAACTACTCGCTCTGCTCCCGAATCGTCTCCGCCGCGTCGAGCAACTCGCCGATGGTGCGCGGCTTGCTGCCGGCAGGGTCGGCCGCCGCCGTACCGGTGTCGGCCCGGAACCGCTGCCGCAGTTCGGCGGTGACAGCCAGCCCGTCGCCCTGTAGCAGGCCGAGCAGCGCGGTGTCCTTGTCGGCGGCGGGCAGTTGGGCGATCCAGTCGGCCAGCTGGTCCGGGTCAGCGGCGGCACCGGCGGCCTCCGGGGCGCTGCCCTGCGCCGCGGCGGCGATCAGGGCGGGGTCGATCAGCAGGAACTCGGCGAACTCGCACAGCGCGCCGGTCAGGTCACCGAGCCCGGCCGGCACCGGCGGTTCGGTCGCCTCGTCGCCGAACTCGCCGTCCTGAATCAGGAACAGCCAGGCCAGGTAGAGGGCACGGTGATCGCCGGCCGCGAGCTGGTCGCGGACGCCGACGATGCTGGCGAGCCAGCCGTCGCCGTCGCGGTCGAAGTCCTCGACGCCGTCGGGGTCCTCGCGGAAGAAATTCAGGATCAGGTTGTCACCCGACTGGTACGCCTCGGCCGGCTCTGCCCAGCAGTACTGCTGGGCGGTCCCCAGGTCGAGCAGCCGCAGCGGCAGCCGCAGCACCAGCTGCCGGGTGCCCCAGTTGGTGATGTAGAGGTGCGCGTCGAAGTACTCCTCGACCATGGCCAGCGGGTCGCCGCCGAAGTTGCCGAAGTGGTACACGTTGGTGAAGCTGGTACGGGTGATCTCCGCCCGGGTGGACAGCGTACGGAGCTCAGCCATCTGCTGCTCGTCAAGTGGCCGGTCGATGGCACGGAAGTCGTAGTACTGGTACTCGCTCACCTGGCCATCATTCACCCGGCCGCTGCCGGCCCCTGCCCGGGGTGAGGTGCCACGACGATGCCGGTCGGCCGGTCAAGGGCCGACTGCAGGCGAATCCCACCGTGACGGGTCGGCGGGGTCTGCCCGATCGGTATCGAACAGATACTTTCCGGCCGATGCCGTCTTGGCCCGAGCACGGATAAGCTCTGGCGTTCTACATCGGTCATGTACCCTGTGGAGAGTTGTGGATCATCAGCGAATTCGTCGCCTTGCCAACCAGTCCGCCAACTTCGGGTTCCTTGTGGATCATGAAATGCTGGTCTGGTACGGCGTCGGCGCGGAGTCGTTGATCTTTGTTGATGCGCAGTCGTCAATGTTCAAGGCGCGGGCGTTCGGCGAGACCCTCGCCCATGAGCTGGTGAATCGCACCGGCACCAGGGCCGGCAGCGACAGGTTCGTCGACCAGGTACGGGCGCTCAACGCGGCCGGTGTGCTCACTCCAAAGATCAACGAGGCGTTCACCCGGCTGCGCAAGGTCGGCAACCAGGCCGTGCACGATCACCTCGACCAGGTACGGACCGCGCTGGAGCTGCTGCGCGACTGCTTCGAGCTGGGGGTATGGTTCCACCGGGCGTTGACCGACGACCGCCGCCCGATCGGTTTCGTCCCGCCCAGCCCACCACCGCAGCAGGTGCCGCAGCACATCGTTGACGGCCTGCAGGCCGAGCTGGACCGCTACCGCCAGGAGCTGGCCGAGGCGAAACTGCTGCTCCACGGGCAGCCGTCGGTGGCGGCAGCGCAGGCAGCGGCGCGGGCCGCCGCCGACCGGGCGGTCACCGAATCGGCGGCCCGCCGGACCGTCGCCGCCGAGCTGGTCGCCGACCTGGAGCCGCAGATGACCGCGGCCAGTCAGGAGTTCGCCGCCCGCAAACCGGCGAAGGTGTCGGCGGCCAAGCGCGAGGACTTCATCAGCCGCGCCCGGCGCGCCTCGGCCGAGCCGCTCAACGAGGTGCAGACCCGGGCCGAGATCGACCGGCAGCTCACCGCCGCCGGCTGGCAGGTCCAGGACGAAACCCAGATCAACCTGTACGCGGGGGACAGCGGCGTCGCCGGGGTCGCCGTCCGGGAGGTCACCCTGGCCACCGGCCGGGCCGACTACCTGCTCTACGTACAGCAGAGGTTGGTCGGGGTGGTCGAAGCCAAGCGGGAGGGCACCGCGCCGCGTGGGGTGGAGGCGCAGCTGGACCGCTACCTGCACGGGTTGACCGCCGCGCAGCGGATGTCGGCGTGGCGGCGGGACGCGCCGCTGCCGTTCGGCTACGTCGCCACCGGCACCGAGACGGCGTTCGTCAACCTGCTCGACCCGCAGCCGCGTACCCGGGAGGTGTTCGCCTTTCACCGGCCGCAGACCCTCGCGCGGTGGATGCGCGAGGCCGACGACGATCCGGCGGCGCCGACGCTGCGCGCCCGGCTGCGGCAGCTGCCGCCACTGCCGGAGCAGGGGCTGCGGCAGGCGCAGATCGATGCGGTACGCGGCCTCGAAGGGGCCCTGGCCGCCGACCGCCCCCCGGTCGCTGATCCAGATGGCGACCGGTGCCGGGAAGACGTTCATGGCGGTGACCAGCAGCTACCGGCTGCTGCACCACGCCAAGGCGACCCGCGTGCTGTTCCTGGTCGACCGCAACAACCTGGGCCGGCAGACGCTGCGCGAGTACGCCGGCTACGCCACGCCGGGCGACGGGCGCAAGTTCACCGAGCTGTTCAACGTGGACCGGCTGACCGGGTCGGGCATGCTCGACTCGTCGGCGGTGGTGATCTCCACGATCCAGCCGACCAGGGCGATTGGGGCCGATTTTCAGCAGGGAGAGTTGCTGTGAGCAACGTGGATTCGCGCCGGCTGGTGCAGAAGCTGTGGAACTACTGCGACGTGCTGCGCGACGACGGGGTCTCCACGATCGACTACGTGGAGCAGCTGACGTACCTGCTGTTTCTGAAGATGGCCGACGAGCGGGCGCGCCGGCCGCTCAAGCCGGAGCAGATCGTGCCGGCGGGACCTGAGCTGGCAGACGCTGCTCGACAGCGACGGTGTCCGGCTGGAGGTGCAGTACCGCAACATCCTGAGCGGGCTCGGGCAGGAGTCCGGCACGCTCGGCACGATCTTCCGCAAGGCGCAGAACAAGATCCAGGACCCGGCGAAGGTCAAGAAGCTGATTGTCGACCTGATCGACAAGGAGCAGTGGTCGCAGGCCGGCGTCGACGTCAAGGGCGACGCCTACGAGGAGCTCCTGGCCAAGGGCGCGGAAGATGCCAAGTCGGGTGCCGGGCAGTACTTCACGCCGCGCGCGCTGATCGAGGCGATCGTCGACTGCGTGCAGCCCACCCCGGACGACACGATCACCGACCCAGCGTGCGGCACCGGCGGGTTCCTGCTGTCTGCGTACGACTACATCCAGCGGCACCACGGTGACAGCCTGACCCGGGATCAGGCCCGGCACCTCGCCAACGGCGGGATCTTCGGCACCGAGCTGGTCGACGGCACTGCGCGGCTCGCGGCCATGAACATGCTGCTGCACGGCATCGGTACGCCGAGCGGCCCGTCGCTGATCGACGTCCGTGACTCGCTCGGGCGGGAGCCGTCGAGCAAGGTCAGCCTGGTGCTGGCCAACCCGCCGTTCGGGCGTAGCTCGTCGATCCGCATGATCAGCGGTGACGGGCGGGCCAGCCGCGAGGATCGGGAGATCGAGCGCGCCGACTTCTGGGCGACGACGTCGAACAAGCAGCTCAACTTCGTGCAGCACATCGCCTCGATGCTGGAGATCGACGGGCGGGCCGCGGTGGTGCTGCCCGACAACGTGCTCTTCGAAGGCGGGGCAGGGGAGACGATCCGGCGGCGGCTGCTCAAGCAGTACGACCTGCACACCATGCTGCGGCTGCCAACCGGCATCTTCTACGCCGGTGGGGTCAAGGCCAAAGTCCTGTTCTTCGAGCGCAAGCGCGCCCGCGAGGAGCCCTGGACCAGCAAGCTCTGGGTGTACGACTTCCGCACCAACCAGCACTTCACGCTCAAGCAGAACCCGCTGCGCCGGGAGCACCTGGAGGAGTTCGTCCGGGACTGCTATCTGCCGGGCAAGGACCGGGCCGAGCGGGTGGAGAGCGAGCGGTTCAGGGCGTACGACTACGACGAGCTGCTGAGCCGCGACAAGGTCAACCTGGACATCACCTGGTTGAAGGACGCCTCGCTGGAGGACGCCGACGCACTGCTGCCACCCGAGGTCATTGCCCAGGAGATCGTCGAAGACCTACAAGCCGCCCTACGCGAGTTCACCGCCCTCGCCGAGGCTCTAGCCGATCGCTCCGACGCCAGAGCCGACTCTCCATCAATTTGAGTAAGCGGGAGCATCCGAATTTCACCGCCGTCCTCTGATGCCGGCAGCAGCGTGTCGGCCAGAGGATTGGCATCGTTGGCGGTGCCGGTAGCCTGGCGCGTCCAGTACTCTTGAAAAAGGATCCAATATTCGACATAATGTCGGAATTCTGGCAAATGCTCCTTCGGGTCGACGTCTTGGGCAAGAGGTGTCGACAACCCGGCGTACCCTTAAGCCGTGCGGTGGCTGTTCTCCGGCGTCGATGTCCGAACCCGCAGCTGAGCGCATGCCTCGACAAAGCCCTGGGGGTCGGCATTTGCCGAATTGCTCGGCTGTCCACCAGGTCTGTGGTGCCCGTGCCGTAAGGTGCCAGAATCCGACAGTTTGAAGTCAGCCCACCGTTGGTTGTAACGCTCTGTGGATGCTGTTATGACCAAGACGGGGGCATCGAAGGCGATCATGTTCCTACCAGGTCGTATGCGGTTTGCTGAGGTGCCTCCTCTTTAAGGCTGCTTGCAATCTGTGACGACGAAACCGGGAAATCGGTTTCCTCTCTCTTGCTGGTCTTGCTGGATGGATGTGATCATGAATGCCTTTCGGGTATGGTAGATCTGTGTATCGTCTTACCTTCAGGGGGCCGAGCTGAGCGCTTTGATTATCACCCTGGTTGTGGCTGTAGGTACTGCTGTTCTTCAGGTGATTATGAAGGGTATTAGCAGGACGGATCTTCCAAATAAAAACCACGGGTTGACTCGCGATGATGCGTTGTTCTGGTCTGACTGGATTGTCGCAGCAAGTCTTGCCTTGGCTGGTTCGGTTATAGTTGCCGCCAATCAAGGTGAAGCCGTACCTGTTGCTCAGGTTCTTGCTAGCTTTGTCTCTATTGTCCTGGGTTGCAGTGCTTTCCCGTTCCTTCTTCGGGTGTTTGCCTACGGTCCGAATGCTCGGATAAAGGGTATGGGATGGATTGTCGTTGCAAACTCGTTCGGTATTCTCATACTATTGGGAGCTGTCGTTGCGGGAGCTAAAGTTTATGACTGGGCCTAGTTCGGAAGATCCGAGGGAGCCGCCAGTCCCGAAGTCTCAGTCCGTGCCCGCAGCCGTTGGGACGGCAGGGGCCGTTACTGGTGCGGTCGCGGCTGCTGCGATTGGACTTGGATTCGCGGTTGTTCCCGCTGCTGTGGTAGCGCTTGGAGTAGCAGCAGCAATTTCCGGGATTGTTGCTCGTGAGATTCGTCGCCATGCTGATCCGGAAGGACGGCGAAACTTTGGTGACTAGCAGCTATTGCCAGAGGAGGAACGCCCAGTGGTCGGCGCGGCTGGGCATGTCGGCGGTCGGCGTCGTCAGTCGAGTGAAGGGTATCAGATACGCCTGATAATCTGAATTGCTGTGCCGTCGATCGAAAGGTGTTGACTTTCTTGATTGACGCTACGCTGACGAAGATGTTGTGCTGGGTGTTTCGCTGTGATGATCTGGACAATGCGTTGACGCTAGCTTGGGTACCTGGTAAGAGGTGAGCCCGTACTTCCTTCGGGCAGGCGGCGGTGCGCCGGTAGTGCCAGTTATTTATGAGGGCTGAGTCATGGTGGCAACCCGATTGGCTCCCGCTTCCCTCTGCCAGGGAAAAGGCTTGTGGTTGTAAAAGAGTTGGCCCGTGGGTCCGTCGTCGGGGAGTGTAGGGAGCCAGGCGAAGGTGCCGGCTGCGTCGTCGGGGGTGTGGTTGGCCTTGCCGTAGGCAAGGCGGGTGCCGACCTTCCCCGGCGACGCTGCGTTGACGAGGAGGTTGTTGTGGTGTAGTTCTGCCGCGAGGATCTGGGCGAGCGCGTTGACGCCTGCTTTGGAGACGCGGTAGGAGACGCTACCGGTGCCCATCTCGGCGGACGTACCCATGTGGCTGGTGACGTTGACGATGCGACCGTACCCGTTTCGCTTCACTTCAGGAATGGCGGCGGTGCAGCAGCGCCAGGTTCCCATGAGATTCGCGTCGAGGGTCGCGGCGACCTTCTCCGTATCGGCTGCGCTGGCCGCTTGGCCTCGGTCGATGGCGATGGCGGCGTTGTTGACCAGGACGTCGAACCGGCCGTACTGGTAGCCGACGTCGGCCATGGCGCGGGCGACGCTGGCGGGGTCGGTGATGTCGAGCTGGTGACCCGAGACCGACAGGCCGAGCCCGGTCAGCTCGGCGGCTGTCCGTTCTGCGGCTTCGTCGCTTCTGGCGGTCACCACGACCTGGAGGCCGGCCTTTGCCAGTTGCTGGGCGACTGCCCGGCCGAGCCCTCGGTTTGCTCCGGTGACCACCGCGATGCGCTGGGATGCCGAGGTCGCGCCGACATCTGGTGCTGCGTGAGTGGCCTGAGTGCCGTTGCCGATGGGTTGGTCAGTCACGGTAGGCGCCGGGCGGCCAGATGACGGTCACGGGGACGCCATGAGACTTGGCGTAGGCGACGACGTCGGCGGTTCCGCCGTAGCTTCGGGCGGGCAGCCCATCCCAGACGGCAAAGAGCTGGTCCGAGTGGTCGACCATCGACTCGCTTGCGGCCATGTGGGCAACTGAGTCGGAGACCCGGTAGTCGCAGCGGTGGACAGCTACGGCATGACTGAGCAACGTGTCGTACGCGGCGTGGGCGTGCTCGGGCAGGCCGTCGCGGTCCTCCTGGGCGCGGACAACGGCTTCGAGCTTCCCGCCGTGCCGGAGCACCGCCTCGGCGAAGAGCTGGTCAGCTCCGTCGGCGAGGCAAGTGACGCCAACGAGGTTGCCGGTCACATGCGCGAGGTGCACATCGAGGGCTCGCACGACAAGGCCGCTGACCTCGTCGCTGAGCCCTCGATGGCCGGTGATGGCAATCCGCACTGGACGCCAGGTCAGTGCTTGGAGCTGACCTCGGCTACGAACGACTGCCAGGCAGCAGGCGCGAAGGTCAGGGCCCCGCTGTCGCGGTCCTTGCTGTCGCGGACGAGCACGCGACCGGGGACGTTGTCGGCTACCTCGACGCACTCGCCACCGTTGCTGCTGCTGCGGGAGGACGTACGCCAGATCGGCTCAACCGTGTTCATCGATCATCCTCTGAATTAGGTCTCGTGACTGCCGGCGGGATAGGGCCACATCGCTGACATTCTCCCACAACCTCTCCAGCCTACCCACCTCCCGAGCTGTGGAGACGATCCTCCCGGTGAGCTGGTCGTCGATGTAGCCAACACGGTCGCCATCGACCAGGGTCGCCACGATGAACGCCCCAGCCTGGCCGAGGTGCAATCCTACGGAGAACGGGATCACCCGCACGAGGACGTTCGGCCGGTGGCCGATGTCCACCAGATGCGCAAGCTGGTCCTTCATGATCGACGGGTCACCGTACCGCAGCGCGGGCTCGCCGACGATCGCCGTCAATGTCACCGGGTCGGCGCGGTCCAGGGTGGCTTCCTTTCGCTCCATCCGCTCGCGGGTCATCTCTTCGACCTGCAACTCGGTGTGCACACCTGCGGTGATGATCGCTCGGGCATACTCCTCGGTCTGGAGCAGACCCGGGATGACGAGCGGCTGGTGCATCCGCAGGAGGGTGGCTCGCTCCTCGTTCTCCGTCCACGGCCGCAGGCCAGGGGCAACGGCCTCCCCGCGCGCCTCCTCGGCGAGCTCCCGCATCTCCGTCCCGGTGCCCAGAACCTTGTCAAGGCCGTCAGCGATGTCGAGTGGCGGGATCGACTTGCCGGACTCGTAGTTTCCGATCTGCGATCCGCTAATAGGGATCTTGGCACCGAGGGCGTCTTGCGACATGCCTTGGGCCATGCGCTCGCGGCGAAGCGCGTGTCGAAACTCGTTCGTGTCAGGCAACTTGACGCTCCCAGAGTTAGTGGTTGGTGAGTGCCCACCCGACATCTTCCGCCTATTCGCCCCTCCAGTCCAGGGTGGAGTCAGATTTCAATTCGAATTGGGGAGCGGCGAATGTTGACCTTGTTAGGAGTCGTGCTGGCGGCGCTGGCGGGACTGGCCGTTGGCCTCTTCACGTTCCAGTTGAAGCGGCGGTGGTGTCCGGTGTGTGGGGCGACGTTGCGGTGTCCGGAGTGTGGTCCTCGGCATTCGGTGCGGTTCAGCCCGACGGGTCCGGCCGGTCTGCCTGGTGCGGCGGGTGCTGGTCGGTCCGGGGCTGTGGGTCGGGCTGCGGTGGACGCGGCTCGGGTGAACCGGGGCCGGTGGTCGGAGTGAGGGCACAGTTGCGGGACCTGGCCGCTGCTGGTGGTGGGGTGCTGGTCGTCCGCCATGACGGGCAACCTGGGGTCGGCCGGGTCGTGGGTACGGCGTACCGCGATGTTGCCGGTGCGGAGCCGGCGGCCGACAGCGGCGGTGGTGGTGGTCATGTGGCGGTGCGGCCGTCGTGGTCGTGTGCCGGCTGCGGCGACGTGTGGCCGTGTGCGGTGGCGCGGGTCGAGTTGGCGGGGGTGTTCGGGCCGGTCGCGTTGGCGACGTACGCGGTGGAGCGGATGACCGAGGCGGCGTTCGACCTGCCCGAGGTTACGGCGGCGGAGTTGTTCGACCGGTTCCTGGTGTGGACGTGGCGGCCATGCTGACCGTCCGGCCGGCGACGGCCGCCGACGTCGAGCCGTTGGGGGAGTTGTTGGCGCAGTCGTGTGTGCTGGATCCGGTGGTGTCCTGGCTGATCAACGATCACGCGTTGCGGTACCTGACGATGCACCGGTTCTTCACCGCCGAGTTGGAGTTCGGTGTGCGGCACGGGATCGTCGATGTGGTCGGGCACTGCGACGGGGTGGCGATCTGGTATCCGCACCCGGCGGACCGGCTGCTGGGGGCGGAGCATCAGCGGCGCAGGTTGCGGTCCTGCGGTGACCGGCATGGCCCGTACGCGCACTACACCTTCGCCGCCGGCCGGCTGGAGCCGACCGGCCGGCACCACCACCTGGCGTTCCTGGCGGCGGCACCCTGGTTGAGACGTCAGGGCATCGGGTCGGCGCTGCTCGCCGCGCATCATGTCCGGCTGGATCGGATCGGGATGCCGGCGGTGGTGGAGGCGAGCAGCGCTCGGTCCAAGGCGTTCTACGAACGCCACGGCTACCGGGTCGTACGGGTGGCGCACCTGCCGGCGGGCGGGCCGCCGCTGTGGGCGATGCGCCGCTCCGGCGACCCGGTCGACCAACCACCCATGGCCGCCGCCCTGCGGGTCGGCTGAACTGGGACGGCTTGGATCACCTGACCCGGAACAAGTCCGATGCCCCGGCGCTGCCGAGCTGGACGACCGGCACCTGACATACGTGGCGTGAGCGGTCAGCGTTCCTTCGTCTCGGCAGCCATCCACTTGAGGTACGGTGCGTATCCGGCAACGATCGGCATGCACACGATGCCGGGCACCTCGTAGTTGTGGCGGGCGCGGATGTGTTCCTCCAGCTCCGCGTACCGGGTGACCGTGGTCCTGAGCGTCACCCGCCACTCCTCGGCGGCCACCACATCGCCCTGCCACCTGTAGGTGCTCCTGATCGGGCCGGCGACCTGCGCGGAGGCAGCCAGCCGCGCCGCGACCGCAGTATCGGCCAGTGTCTCCGCCACCGCACGGGAGTCGGTAGCCGTGACGACCTGACAGTGCTCTGACTCGCGCATGAACAACCTTCCTTATCGCCGCGGCCAGCGTCGTCCGTTGCCGGACCCGCGCTGGCGCGTTGCTTTGCTCCGTCGTGCTGATCGTGCAAAGCTGCGCCGTCAGCATGGCGGGAACGACGGAGGCACTGTGCGCGAGGTCGAGGTCAAATACCGCGTCCAGGACACCGAAGCGCTGCTCGCCGCGCTGAAGGCGCGCGGTATCGAGCTGGGTGCGCCGGTCGTGCAGGACGATCAGGCGTACGCGCCTGAGGACTGGTCGTACGGCGACAGCAAGCTCGGCGTCCCCTTCGTGCGGTTGCGGACCGTTGACGGGCGGCACACCTTCACCCTGAAGCGCCCCGCAGAGAACGCCCTGTCGTGTGACGAGTACGAGGCGGAGGTCACCGACCGCCAGCAGATGCACAACGCCATCCTGGCGATGGGTTTCCGCGCCACGGTGCGGATCGCCAAGGTACGCCGTACCGCCAGGATGCCCGGTGGTGAGCTGTGCGTGGACGAGGTCGCGGGACTGGGCACGTTCCTGGAGTTGGAGCGCATGGTGGCCGACGGCGTGCCGGGTGAGGCGGTGCAGGCCGAGTTGGCGGCGTTCGTTGCTTCGCTCGGGATCGCGGCGTCCCGTACCGATGAAACGTACGACTCCCTCGTCCGCGCGGCCCTCGCCTCAGCCTGATCGCTGTTCCCACCGTTGCAGCACGGCACCGAGCACGACGGCTGCCACGGCCTCGGCCGGTTCGTCCGTGACCTCGTGGTGCAGCACGTCCGAATCGGTCTCGCGAAGCTGGCGTACAAGGTCTCGGTAGAGCCGGTCTTCGACTGCCCGAGCTCCTGCCCCGCCATAGTGGAACCGGCTGTAGACGCCACGGTCTGACGCGCGTTGGGCTGAACGCTCCGGCTCTCCGGTCAACACGACCGTCAGGTCGGGCTTGGCCGCGTACCGGTTGAGCTGGGTCAAGAACTCTGGATCGACGCCGTCGAGCCGCTGCAGCACGAGAGAGGTCGGCACGTACCGGTCACAGACGACCATGGTGCCTGTCCGGAAGGCAGGCAGGATGTGGTGTGCTCCAGGTGGTGATACCGGTCAGCGGTGACGAGGCAGGCGAGCACCAAACTCGCTCGCTGCCGGACTCGATGCCGAGTGCGACCTCCCGGCAGCCGTTGAGCTTCAACGTCTGCAGCATGTCGTCGCTCGTGCGGTGCAGGATGTTGATGCGGCCGGTCGCATCCCAGACGAAGCGGTCGCCAATGCGTGCTGCCGTGAACGTGGCCATGCAGGGTCGGATGAAGCGCTCGTACCCCAGGAACAGATCGTCGACGAAGCGAAAGGCGGTCACCCCGCAGTGTGTCTGCAGGTCCACCATTTCCCCGATGATGTTCTCCGGCGTACGGGTGCGGATGGTGATGTCAGGGTTGGCTGACACGGCCGCTCCGCAGAACGAGCAGTCGTAGGGACAGCCCCGAGCCCCGACCATGTTCGCCTCCAGCCGTCCGTCAGCGGCGAGGTACGGGTCGTCAGCCAGAAACGCGCGATCCACGAACGGGCTCGTCCGGCAAGGCGGAAGGTGTTGAGGGTCAGGTTGCGCATGGCGGCCAGGTTGCGGGGAGCCGTGCTGGTCCTGAGCTGGGATTTGTCTTCGTTGAAGGTGACGTCTCGGGTCCAGTGCAGACGATTCTCCACCGCCCGGTGCCCTCTCGGGTAAGCGTTGAGGTGCTGCGGGCGGGCTTGTTCGGCGTCGAGGCTGACGATGCCGTAGATGATCTGTTTGCTGGTGCGTACGCCGTCGAGTCCGCCGGTGTCGCGGCGTAGCCGGAACACCTGTCGGGCGCCCGGGAACAGGCTGTCGTCGAAGGTGCGACGCGGATCGTGCGGCGTTCGGTGCGTCCGTGCCCGCGATCGGAGTCGATGTCGGTCTGGTCGGCGAACTCGATGTCGTTGCCGGACAGCAGGGCTTGGGCGGCTTGCAGGGCGAGGGGCTGATTGCGTTTGAGGATCAGCAGGTAGTGGGCGTGCGGGGGCCCGGTGATCAGCCGGGCGGTCTTCTTCGTGGTGTGCAGTGCGTCCAGGGTGAGCAGCAAGCCGGCCACATCCAGCGGGGCGAGCAGGTCTTCGGTCACGGTGGTCTCGCCGCGTTTGTCGGCGACCTGCCGCTGCCCCAGAACCGCACCGGTGTCGTGGGTGACCGCGGCGACCAGGAACACCTGACCGGACGTGGTGCGGGTGCCGTGCAGCAGTTTCCCGTCGACTGCGACCGCGGGCAACAGCCCGGCCGGCGCCGGATGGGTCACCGCCCGCGTCACGGCGCGGCGTTGCTCTCGTTCGACGGGCTCGTCCGCGGCGGCGGGGATCTGCGGGACGGGGGCGTCGCCACGGACGATGTCGGCCGCATAGCCACAGGTCGCCGTGTCGAGGGCATCGCCGTCGACGGCGGCCAGGACCCGCCGGAAGGTGCGTTCGCTGGGCACCAGGTAGCGGCCGGTCAGCGGGTTGCGGCGGGCGCCGAGGCGGTGCGGGACGTCCTGCGGGGTCCGGGCCGCCCACTGCCGGATCGCGGCCAGACTGTCGTTGCCGGCCACGAGGGTGGCGCATGCGGTCAGGACCAGGATCACCAGCAACGGATGGCGTAGCCCGCGCAGCCGGCGTGGGTCCGGCACCTGTGCCAGCCGGGTCACCAGCGGGGACACCACCTGCAGCGGATCGGCCGCCGCCACGTCCGCGGCGAGTTCGGCCTCCCACAACGCCATGTCGGCGAGGTGGTCAACAACAGGGTCTATCAGGGAAGATGACGTCACGAGCGCGACTCCAGCGATGACCTTCAGGACTTAGACACCCGGAAGATCATCAGGAGTCGCGCTCGTCCTGCAACTCGCCTCTCGTCCGTTTCTCAACACGGACAGAACCAATCAATCCGGAACAACGCCGGGGCCGTGGCTGGGAGGTGGTCAGGAGGTGGTCTGATGACGGCCGTTGTACCGGTGAATACCAGGCAGTTCGCCATCAGCGGGGTGGGTGGTGCTGCAACTGTCCGGTGTGGCTTCGTGGTGTCGGGAGCCCCGCTTCCGGGGCTCCCGACAGATCACCTGTTGTCAGGAGTGATTGACGAGCAACTTGTACATGCTTACCTGACCGTAGTTCGAGCTGCTGCACGGGGAGGAGTTACCGCAGTTTGCCTGGGTGTAGGCGCCGGCCTTGAAGTAATTGCCGGACGCGGTGTGCGAGATGGTCGTCTGCAGGGTGCCGTTGTAGTACACCTTGATCTTGCCACCACTGACGACGAACTTGCCCTCGAAGACCGTGTGCAGCTTGTAGTTGCTGGTGATCAGCTTGTGGTGAGTGGTGTTTCCCTTGGTGATGTACAGGTTGCTACCTTCCAAACGGAAGACGGTGACGTCGTCGTCGCCGTCGTGGATTTGGGCTCCGACGACATGTGACTTGTCCTTCGGGAGCTTGTTGAATGCCAGCCGGAAGGTCAGGGTGTGAGTGCCCGAGGTAGCCGACCAGGAGGCGTTCTTAGTGCCGTTGCTGGCCATCTCGCGGAGCTCGGAGCGTGCGTAACTCGAGTTGGGCGTGGTCACACCGTTGACCGGGGATCGGAACTGCACCCCGGTGCAGGCGGAGTTGACCTTGAACCACGGATTGCTCGAATAGGTTGCGAGTTGGGGTTGCTTGATCTCGGTCGGCGATCCGGATGACCCGGTCGGCAACGTGACTTTCCAGTTCGTCAGGTTGAGCTGTTGGGCCGGGTAGTCGCATGGGGCGGCGGCGGTGGCGACGCTCGCTGGGGTGAGGAGCGAGGCCGCGAGAGTGGCTGTGGTCGCCAGCAGCGCGGTCACGAGTCGCTGTCTGCGGAGCTTTTTCATCGTTGGTTGTCGCCTTTCAGGGTGGTTGGTGATGGGTGTCGATGCCGTTTCATCCTTGATGGACGATTCGTCGCGCGCCGATTCGTCACATCAAGAAAGGTATTCGTTCACAGTTGTGAACTGTTGGGCATCGGTGCCAGGTGAGAGTAGGAGATGTAGTCACACACGTCAATAGGAAAATTTGTGCAGTGCTCGCAGCTGCCAGGCGATGCGCCAACTGTCGGGGTGTCCCTCATGTGGCGATGCCGCGCAGGCGTCAGCCGGCAGGCGGAATTCTCGCGTCGCTCGACCATCGACGCGACCGGTGTCGGTCGTGCCGAGGGAGCTGACGGCATCAGAAGGTCAGAGCGTGCCTGTGGTGTGCCCATCCGGCAATCGCGCTGTATCGGTTCTGGTTCTGGCTGTGGTACTGGTCGTGGGGACGTGAGTCGGGCTCCCATTTCCACGACCAGTACCACGCGAGCTCGCCTGTCGTGGACGATCGGCGCGTGCCGATCAGCCGCCGCGGCGGATGTTGGCGTCGTTACCTATGTCTCGTCGAGGCGGCTACTGGAGCGGTCCTCCCGTGTGTACGACGTTGCTGAAGGTGACCCTGGCCGTGCTGATGTCGGAGTCGGCGAAGTACTGCCGCCAGAGCACCTCCGCCTCTTCCGGGCTGCTGGCTTCGCCGTACGGTACCCACCCGGGGTACTCGCAGTCGAGATCGTTGGTGACGTTGCAGCCGCTCTCGGCGTCCTGGGCCTGGACGTAACTTCCAAACTTCATGTAGGACGCCTGGGAATCCTGCATGTCGTAGGTGAAGCTGGTCGACGTACGGCCGATGGTCGAGTTGACCGTGACCACACCGTAGTCGTTGATGAACTCGTACCTCATGGTCTTTCCGCTCCGGATGGTGCCGAGGTCGAAGATCTCCTCGTTGATTTCACCGTCACCGCTCACGAAGCCCGGAATCTGGACACGAACGTACACGTCGAAGACGCCGTTGCTGGGTACGCCCTCGAGCAGCGGGTAGTCGTCGATGGAGAAGTCCTGTTCGCCCTCGCCCTTGAAGATTCCGAGCGGGCTGGAATCCTGTACATAGAGCTTGACCTGGGTGGAGAAGCCGGCACCGGTGCCGGCGTGGATCTGGTGGGCGATGAGCTTGACCCCGTCGTCGAGATCGAACCTGATGTCGGCTGAGAAGGATTCGTAGATCTCGTCCGAAGCCTTCCTGGCGTTCACCGGTGTCTTCAGTTCGTCGCGCGGACCGCCGCCCTTGCCGGTGACGGTGAACTGCTCCAAGCCGTCGAAGCTCAATACGTACGGGTCGCTTGACTTGATGTAGTCGCCCGCCTCCGAACTGTCCCAGACGCCCGGGTCGAAGCCGGTGCCCGGTGCCAGTCCGGTGGACAGGGTGAAATCGTCGAATCGGCCGGTCTTGCCGCCGTAGGCAGCGAAAACTTCGACGGTGCTGGCGCTGCCGGTGTTGAAGTCGACGCTGACCGGCTCGAAGCCACGGCCACCGCCGGAAGAGGTGTAGGTGTCGCCGCCCACCCTGGCGCCGATGACGCCCTTGCCCCGGACGTACGCGGTCAAGGTGTAGTCGGTGCCGGGCGTCACAGTGACGTCTTGCCGGACTTCGCCGCCCGTACCTTGGATCTTGGCCGAATGGTGGCCGGTATTGCCGATATCAGAAAGAGCCACCTTGCGGGAGTTGATAATACGCCAGCCGTCGAAGTAGCCACTTTCGAAGCCGGGATTGGCGACGGCCACGGTGTCGGCACTCGCGGTGCTGGCCAGCGTGCCGGAGGCAACTGCGGCGATGAGGCCTGCTGCTGCTATCCGCGCGAGCGACGTGGTCCGTCTTCTGATTGTTCCCATGGTGCGGGTTTCCTTCCGGATCGCAGATCGGGACGGTTGTTGCGGCGAGGTCGGTGCGTCGAGAACCAGTTGGCTGTCTGCCTCGATCGGCCGGGACGTCGAGATCGATCGGGCTTGTTCGCCCGGGACGCGGAGATCGATCGGACCCTGCTCGCTCCCGGGGTCGGCCGGAGCCGCCCGGGGTCCGACCGGGGTGATCGACGACGTAAATCCGGTCCGGAGCGAGTGGTGGCGGCGTGGTGGAGGTCCGCGGACCATGGCGCAGAGTAGTCGCATCGTTACCCTAAGTCCAGTGTATCGTTTTACTGAGGTTCATCATTATCTGGGCACGCCAGGGAGACTGTCAATGCATGTCGATGATCTAGGTGCACAGTCGCGCGCTACGAGACCGATCCATGTCGTCCCATCAGGTGTGACGCCCGCGCGTTGAAGCCCAAGCCGTCGCTGCTAGCTCCTGCTGCGGAGTGGATCGATGCACCGTGCGGACCTCAGTCGGAGTAGGCGCGACCGGCAAGACGACGACCGGCGACGGGGGGAAGGGACGGGGGAAGGATCGTGCGAGACTGCGTCAGACCCGCGCCGGGAACGCGCAGCGGAAGACGCCCGAGCGACCGGCTCCGACCGGGCTTGGTCGTCTTTGGTCGATGCCGGCGTCGCGGGGCAGCCGGAGCACCGGTCGGCCGAGCCTCGGCAGCAAACTGGCCAGCATCCCGACGGCGCACACCCACAGTGCGGTCCGTTCCCCGACCGCCTGGACCAGGAAGCCGTCGAAGAACCCGCCGACCGGCATCATGCCCCACGTCGCCGTACCGCCGATCTGCCTGACCGAACTGGCCGGATTTCTGCTCGCCGAGCACGCTCAGGTCGAGGACGTCTGGCTGCACTCGCAGATCAAGTGCGCCAACTTCCACACCTGGTGGACCTACTGCTACCACGCGCCGGACGCGAGTGTCCAGGCCACCAGGGGCCAGAGGCGTGCACTCGCTACGGTTGGCCACCGGTGCCGGTCTGCCAGAAGACCTGCCGGGTGGACCCGGACCGCAGCACCAGGTTCCCGTCGTCGCGCAGCACCAACTCCGGGCTGGGGCCAGCCCCGACAGAATCCGACGCCCACACCGCCGCCGCGCTAGCGGCCGAGCTGTCGTAGACGACGAGGTTGCCGTCGGGCTGCATCCTGGTCTCCCACACGCTCATGCCGCCGACCACGATCTGGTGTGTGCCGGACGACCAGAGCACGCTGTTGCCGGGCCCGTACAGGACCAGGTTGCCGTCCTGCTGCTGCATCAGGTGGTAGACCTCGTTCGGCGAGGACAGGTACCGCAGGGCGGTGAGCCGGTAGCCGGCCGGCATGGTGCCGGCGTACGACAGGGAGCTGTTCTGTTCGGACAGGCCCGCCAGCATCATCACCGTCGAGCCGTCCCCGCGGGTCAGATGGAAGTGGCCCTGGTTGGCGACCATCACCCTGGTCGCGCCGGAATCCTCGGTGTTCGATGCCCAGGCGACGCTGTCGTCGGGGCGGTAGATGACGAGGTTGCCGTCACTCTGCATGACGACCCGGCTGCCGGGCTGGCCATCGGTTTTGCTGGACCACCAGTCGTACGGGCCCTGGCAGATGTTGGGTCGGGGCGCCCCGCAGGGCGACGGACCGTAGGCGACGAGGTTGCCGTCGGTCTGCATCAGCAGGCCGAACCGGCCGTCGGGGGAGAGAATGTACTCGCCTGCGTACATGGTCGTGTTCGCGTTGAGCTGGCTGCCGATCCTGGTCGCGCCGACGAACGCGCCGGTCCGGATCGCGCCGGTGGCGGGTTGCGCCGGGGCGGCGGGCGACGCCGTCGCGGCGACGGCCTGCCGATTCCGGCCTGCCGGTGACGCCGTCGGGCTCGGCGTGGCGCTGGGCGACGGTGCTGCCGGATCGGACGTTCCCGGATCCGCCGGCTCGCCGGTCAGCGCCACCGCCCCCTGCGGCCCGATCTCATCGGGCCGGTTCACGAAGGCCACGGCCGTTGCGATCGTCAGCACCACGGCGACCGTGCCGAGCGCGCCGAGCAGCAGCGCCGGCCGCCGAGGTCGGGTCGGCGGCAGGTCGTCGACCGTGCCGGGACGCGACACCCCACCGGGGCCCGTGGCGGCACTGTCGATGCCGACATCGCCGCTGCGCTCACCCGTCGGGGTGCCGATGACGACGACTGCCGGATCGACATCCGCCCACGGGTCGACCGGATCACCCTGCGACATTGACAACTCCTGACGGATCAGCGACAAGGTACGGGTCGTCCGGAATCCGGACGCGGCGCACCGGGGCCAAGGCACGGTGCCCGGCGCAAACAAAGGCACCAGCGGGAAATCTTGCCAATCGGTGCAGGCCGTTGACCAGTCGCTACCGGCGAATCTAGGCAGTCGCCACGTCTGGCTCACCGCCGCCGAACCGTCCGGGACGGTGGCGAGCCGCACCTCCCGGTGCGTCGAGGTCAGCCGGCTCCGGCCGGGGCGGACTCGTACGCGCAGCCGCTGGCCGGGTGCGCGGCCAGCGCGATCACCTCGTCCAGGCGGGAGCGGGCCGCCGTCAACTCGGCGATCCGCGCGTCGATCCGGTCGCGCTCGGCGGTCAGCAGGGCGCGTGACTCGGACGTGTTGACCTTGGCGTCCACACAGGGCATCAGGTCGGCGATGGTCCGGCTGGACAGGTTCGCCGCGTACAGCCGCTGGATCAGCCGGACCCGCTCGACGGCCGAGTCCGGGTAGCGGCGCTGACCGGCCGGGCTGCGCTGCGCGACCAGCAGACCCTGCTCCTCGTAGTAGCGCAGCGCCCGGGTGCTCACCCCGGCGCGGCCAGCCAGCTCACCGATCCGCACAGTGACCCCCATCACAAGCATTTGCCTTTGACGTCAACGTCAAGTTCTAGGGTAGCCAGCATGCATATTTCCGGAGCAACCGCCCTGGTCACCGGGGCCAATCGTGGTATCGGCCGGCACTTCGCCGCCCAGCTGGTCGAGCGCGGTGCCGCCACGGTCTACGCCACCGCCCGCCGCCCCGAGTCCGTCGACCTGCCCGGCGTACGGGTCCTGCCGCTGGACGTCACCGACCCGGACTCGGTCGCCGCCGCTGCGGCGGCTACCGGTGACGTCACCCTGCTGGTCAACAACGCCGGGGTCACCACCGGCGCCGATCTGGTCGGCGGTGACCTCGATTTGATCCGCCGGGAGATGGACACCCACTTCTGGGGAACGTTGCACATGATCCGGGCCTTCGCGCCGCAGCTGGCCGGCGGCGCGATCCTCAACGTTCTGTCGGCGCTGTCCTGGAGCGCCTATCCGGGTGCCGGCGGCTACGCGGCGGCGAAGGCCGCCGAGTGGAACCTCACCAACGCCGTACGGCTGGAGCTGGCCGCACAGCACACCCAGGTCACCGGCCTGCTGATGGGCGCCGTCGACACCGACATGATGGCCTCCTACGACGTACCGAAAAGCGACCCGGCGGTGATCGTCAAGGCCGCCCTGGACGGTCTCGAAGCGGGTGAGTGGGAGGTGCTCGCCGACGAGACGGCCCGTGCGGTCAAGGCATCCTTCGCCGCAGACCGCTCCGGCGGTCAGAAAACCTGACCAGAGCGTACGGCGAATGGACGCCGATGCTGCGGATGCTCCGCGGATCGGTCTGATGGCGCAGGCGCATGTCGATGCATCTGCGCCATCAGGACGGCGGAGTCGCTTGCCCTGTCAGAGGGGCACGGTCGGGGTGACGGTCGACGGTGTGAAGGTGTGCGGGCGGCCGCAGTAGTCCGGGATCGGGGTGATGTCGAGCAGTGACACCCGGCAGACCTGGATGACGACGCGGTCGATCCCTCGGACGGCGGCGTTCGCACCGAGGACGAACTCGATCTCGACGACGCCGTTGTTCACCCGGCGGGCGGTCTCGTTGACGACCCACTCGCCGGCGTACGCGGTATAGCTGGCGATGGTGTAGCGGCTGTCGTCGCGGCAGACGGCTCCCGGGTCGTTCGGGAACGGACGGTCGGCGAGCACCCCGGTCACCCGTACCGCGCTGGTCGGCGGGGCGGAGCGCCACTCCAGGTGACCCTGGGTGTAGCCGTAGGTGCAGTTGTCCCCGGACGGGACGGAGAACCGCTGCAGGATCGACGGGCTGGCGGTGGCTCCGCTGGCCGCGAGGGCAGCGGCGGCGATCGCGGCGGCGAGGACGGTCGCCGCACGCAGGACTGCGCGCTTCATCTGCTTCCTTTCTGCTGTCTCGGATGCTTCGTGGACGGTCATTGGCACCTGGTGCGGGTGCGGCGACGAATACATCAAAGATTACCAATGTAACGCTGTGAAGTCAGCTGTTGGCCGGTGGGTGTTGTGCGTGAAGGAGTCGCCTGCTGGGTACCGGCTCGGGCAGTGGCATCGACCCGACGAGTCCACCCCCCGAAGGAGACACGGCATGAGCCAGGTCACCGAGGCCGCGCCGCAGCGGTCGACCGGCGTACCCGAAGCACCGACCGGCTGGCGCCGCTTCCGCTACATCGGCCCCGGCGTGCTGTGGGCGCTCGCCGCCCTCGCCACCGGTGAACTGCTGTTCACCCCCCGGGTCGGAGCCCAGTACGGCTACAGTCTGATGTGGGCGCTCGTCGCCGTACTCGTCCTCAAGCTCTTCGTCACCCGGGAAATCGGCCGCTACAGCGTCGTCACCGGCCGCCGACTGCTCACCGGCCTGGCCGGCCTGCCCGGCCCGCCCGGCTGGGCGATCTGGGTGATCCTGGTGCCGCAGCTGGTCGTCGGGATCGCCGCGATCGCCGGTATCGCCAGCGCCGCCGGCAGCGCACTCGCGCTCGCCGTACCCGGTCCGATCCAGGTCTGGACCGGCGCGGTCATCGCCGCCGCCGCCGGGCTGGTGCTGGTCGGTCACTACACCGGCGTCGAATGGGTGTCCCGGGTCCTCGGCATCGCGCTCGCCCTCGGCGCCGTCGTCGCCGCGATCCAGGTCGGGCCGGACCTGACCGAGGCCGCCGCCGGGTTCGTCCCGGTGCCGCCGGACGACCTGCAGGTCGCCGAGATCCTGCCCTGGCTCGGCTTCCTGTCCAACGGCGCGGCCGGACTCATGTGGTACTCCTACTGGATCACCGCCAAGGGCATCGGCCACGCCGGGGTGCCGGCGGCCGACCGCCGCGACCCACGGGACCTCGACAGCCACCAGATCGACCGGGTACGCGGCTGGCTGCGGACGATGACCCTCGACTCGACGTTCGCGGTGGTCGGCGTCGCGCTGATCACCGTCGCGTTCCTGGTCCTCGGCGCCGAGCTGCTGCGGCCGGAAGGCATTGTGCCCGCCGAAGCCGACGTCGCCCGCGACCTGACCCGCCTGTTCAGCGAGGTGTTCGGCAGCGTCGGCTTCTGGCTGATGGTCGTCGGACTGGTCTCGGCGTTCTGGACCGCCACCCTCACCAACATCGACGGGTGGCAGCGGCTCTACACCGACGGCGTACGGCGTGTGCTGCCGGAACGGCTCGCCGAGCACAGCCTCGCCCGCCCGACGGTGATCAGCCGGACCGCCATCGTGGTGTGGCTGGCGACCCTGCCGTACGCCGTGTTTCTGATCTTCGGCAATCCGGTCGCCCTGCTGACCCTCGCCGGGTCGATCGAGGCCGTGCACATCCCGCTGGTCGCCGGACTCGTGCTGTGGCTCAACCGGCGGACCATGCCACGCGCGTTGCGCGCCGGGTGGGCCGCGACCGCACTGGTGGTCGCCGCCGTGGTCTTCTTCACCTGGTTCGCGCTCTACTACCTGTGGCAGCAGTTCGCCGGCTGACCGGAAGCGGCCGGCCGAAGGGCAGGCCGGTTGCGGTCGGTGGCTGGATCCGCCACCATGGTGGACATGATTACTTCCTACCGGAAGGGCGGAACCGCCCTCGCGCGGTGACCGCGCCCACGCGGCGTGACGCCGCCCGCTCCACCTCCCCAGCACCATCTTCCGATCGGGCCGTCGCCTACTGGCGGCTAACCGAACCCGTCCGGCGCGAATGGCTCGACCACGGGCTCGACACCGCGCCCGCCGACCGGGCCACCACAGAGGACATCCTGTCCCGCATCTATGCCCGGCACCGCCGCAGCCGACCCCGGTTCCGTTGGGTCGACTCACCCCGTCAGGCACTGCCGCTGCTGACCGATCTGCCCGCCCACGACCTGCTCCAGCAGTGGATCAGAGCTCGACAGCCGGCCGGGAAACCCCCACTGGCCAGCGACATCGCCGCCGGGCTGTCCCGGCTGCGCAGCGCCCTGGACGCGGGTGCCGACCATCCCGACCTGACCCCAGCACAGGCCGGCCGGAGGAAGGCCGCCGGCAAGAAGGACGCCGGCAAGAAACCGGACGGTGCCGGACCGAAATGGCCGGTGCTGCCACCGACCGAGGCGCTCGCGGCCGGTGTACCGCTGCGGGTCGTCCTACAGCAAGGGGTCCGCGACGCGCTGCGGACCAGCCTGGTCGACGGCTTCTCCCTACCGGTCCGCGCGGCACTCGCGGCCGTCGGGCGACAGCCGGTGCCGACCGCCTGGTACGGCCAGCAGGACGCGCACTGGGTGGCGTACTACGACGTGCTGCGCCGGCTCGGGCTGGCCCGGTACCGGCGGGCCGACGAGACTCAACTCGACGAGTGGGCGGCGCTGGCCCGCTCCGCCGGCTGGTGGTGGCCGGGGGAGCGGACCTGCGTACTGGTCGAACGTCCGGCGGTGATCCGGACCGGGCTGGTGCCGGGCAGCTGCCACGGGCAGCGCCGACCCGCGCGGGACGGCGACGGTCTGATCGGGTACCGGGACGGCTGGCGACCAATCGGTTAGCAGTCGTGGCCGGTCAGCGGCTCGCAACCAACCATGTCGGGGCTTGCGGTACCGGGTGGTGGCTACCCGGCGCTGAAGCGCCTACCTCGCCCCGACCTGGTCCGGTGCCGGCTAACGGTAGAACGGGTAGCCCGGGTACACGTACCCGACGCCCCAGAATGGCGGGTATCCGTAGTAGCCGTACAGCTCCTCGTAGTACTTGTCCTGTGACACGAGCTCCGGATCGTAGTGCGGGGCGCCGGCCACCCGCTCACTCGACTCGTTGATGTGCACCACGTCGTCGGTGATCCGGACGATCGCGTCGACCGGGACGAACGACGGGGTGGCCCCGAAACCGAGGATTCCGCCATGCTCGACCCGCAGCAGCCGGACCTTGTGCTCGGACTCGTCGATCAGCAGGTCGTCGACCTTGCCGATGCCCTTGCCAACCGCGTCGCACACCTTCCGGCCACGAATGTCCTCGGCCGGATCGGCCACCATCTCGTGGGCGTCGCTCATCCTGACCAGCTTCGACAACCCCTCGGTCATGATGCCCCCTTCGCTCGCCGGTCGCCTCACCCTTTCCGGGTTACCACTTCGACCGGCCGGCAAACCCGCTCGACGGCGGTGGTCACAGCACCAGGGGGCTCGGATCGGCGTCCATGGTGTGCAGGAGATGGGCGGCCTCGTGTGCGCCGGGGCAGGAAGCGGCAGAGAACGCCCGGGCCAGCGCGATCATCTCGGCGGCGGGTAGCAGGGTGCCCTCCCGGTTGCGCAGCGGCAGCCGGACGGTGCCGTCCGGGCCGCTGACGGTGAGCACCGGAGTGCCGGGGGCGCCGCCGGTTTTCGATTTCCTGCCGCTGTTCGGGCCCGTGCCGCTGTCCAGGCCCGCATCGGTGGTCGCGGGGGAGCCGGGCGAGATCGTCACGGTCTCGGCCGTACGCAGGTCGACGGTGCGGGTCGCGAGTCCGCGTACGGTGAGCTGGGTGCCGGACAGCCACGCCCCGGTCCGGGCGACCCGGGCGATCGGCAGGCCGATACCGGCCGACGCAGCGAGGGCGAGCCCGGTGCCGAGCAGCATCGGCAGGGTCGGCTCGTCTCCGCCGCCCGAGACCACCAGCCCGAGCAGGCTGCCGAGGCAGCACCCGGCGGTGACCAGCCCGACGCCCAGTACCGACAACACCGCGAGCCGGGTCGGCCGGCTGGTTGGGTATCCGATGGACAGTTCAAGTCTGCCGTGCCCGTGATCCATGGCGGAGATCGTGCCACTGTCGATCAAGGCCGGCGACGGCGGTGCTGGCACCCGGTCGCGACGGCGGTGGCGGTGGCCGACGGAACGGTGATGGGGAGGGATCCCGCCGGCCACCGGGATCACCCGCGCGAGGCGTGGGCGTACCAGCGTATCTGACATCCGCCAGTGCGGGATCGGCCGGTGCGTGCACCGTCCTCGTTGGCCGGTGTGGTGGAGGTAGCCGATCGGGGCGCCGTCACCGGAATCCGGACGATATCCGGAGCATCTACGAAGGCGAACCCGCAGCTGTCTCGGGTTTTCAAACTTTCAGTGTGGTTTCACTGGCGCGTTGAGCATTGCACCACTGTGGGTGCCCTGGCAGACTCGATCTGCGTCCGCCGATGGCGGTCAATCGATGGTGTCCCAGGGTGAGGAGTCCGCGATGGCGAGAAGCCGTGGCACGCACTGGGAGATTGCCGACGGCGTCGAGCTGAATAATGCTCGGGTCGCTGCTCCCAAAACGTCGTCGGGTGGCTATCCGTCACCCCTGGCCGGCCTGCTCTTCTGTGCAACTTGCGAACGGCAAATGATTCCGATGGCCAGGCTCAACGGCTGGGTGTACGGCGCTCCGTGCGGCTGCCGGCTGAGCCCAGTGGACGCGCTCACCGTCGAACGCCTCGTGTTCAACGCCGTGGCGGCTCATCATCCGGATCTGTTGGCCGGTGCGGCCGTCGGGGAACTTTCCTCGGCGCTCCGGGAGGTGCTGTCCGAGGTCCGGATCGGTGGTGCCGCCGACGAGTTGGAATTCATCTGGTCCACGTGACCAATGTCCGCCAAGTGCTCTCCCCGACCTGGAACTTCACGTTAGAAAAACGTTGTCTGGATCGCCTGCGGTGCTCCGGATGGCGACGCATGCCCCCCAGTGGCGCGTCCGATGATTCCGGCTGGATTGATACATATGACCTACAATGCTGAGAACGTGAAAATTCCGGAGTTGCCGCCGGGTACGGTGTTCCGCTTCGCCGTCTCCGAATGGCGGTACGGGCGAGGTCCCGTGCCCGGCGAGCCCTTCGATCTGCTGATCACCTGCGTGCGGATCAGCTCGGCCCGCAGCTACGGCGGGCAGTGGGTGTGGGCCGACGGCCACCACGTCGACTGTCGACCCGACCATCCACCTTGCCAACAGGCGCTGGTCAGCGTCGCCGCGGTGCGGCGGGCCGCCGTCAGTGGACGGGCCAGCGTCCAGCCGCCGCCCGCCGAGCAGGTGGTGGTAGACGGTGCCGCTGCTCGCCGATGAGTTTTTTCTGCTCGCACATCACGACGTCACCGGGCGCGCCCGGCTGCACCCCCGGGCGGTCGGGCTCGGTCTGGCCAGCGCGGTCCTTGCCGAGCTGGTCACCGCGCAGGCCGTCGTCGTCGACGCCGGTCACGTCTGGGTGGTCGATCCGGCGGCGCCGGCCGACGCGCTCGGTCGTTCCGCGCTGCGGCTGCTGCTCGACGAGCCGGAGCACACCAGCGTACGGGTCTGGCTGACCGTGCTGTCGGAGCGTGCCCCGGACCACGTCGCCCAGCGGCTGACCGTCGCCGGTGTCGTCCGACCCGAGCAGGTCCGCCGGCTGATGCGCACCCGGACGATCTACGTGCCGGTCGACATCAACCTCGCGGCTTGGCCGTGGGCGCGGTTGTCGCTGCGGCTGCGCCGGATGGAACCGCTCGACGAACCTGACCTGTTCCTTGCCGGGCTGGCCGTGGCGACCGGGCTGGACACCTACCTGCTCGACGGTGCCGAACCCGAGGTGGCCCGTCACCTCGACGTCCTGCCGCGGGCGCTGCGGCCGGCGCTGCGCGACCTGTTGGGCCAGACCGGCGCGGCGGTCGGCAACGCGGTGCTGAGCGGTCGTACCTGAGCCGGCCCGCCCAGCCAGGGCCGGCTCGACCTGTCACCGCACGATCCCCCTACCGGGCAAATCCCAGCTGTCTCATCCCACCCACACTCTCACCCTCTTGGAGCGTGCCGATGAACGCGACCACACCCGCGATGACCGTCCGGGCAGCCACCCACGATGACATCCCTCAGGCGGCGACGCTGCTCACCGAGGCGTTTCTGATCGCACCGGTCTCCCAATGGCTGGTGGGGGACATCGATGCCCGGGTCACCACCTTCCGGTCGCTGTTCACCATCGAACTCGAGCACGCCATCGACACCGGTGCCGACGTGTACGTGGCGGGACCGTTCACCGGGGTGGCGATCTGGTACCAGCGCGAGCAGCCGGAGTCGACCAACCACAGCACCGTCCACCAGCGTCGACTGATGCTCGCCGCCGGTATCTGGCAGCACCGCGTCGCCGCCCTGCACGGCGTCCTAAGCGGACGACAGCCGGATCGGCCGCACCGGTATCTCGCGTACCTCGGCGTCACACCCTGGCTGCAGGGCCGAGGCGTGGGCACCGCCCTGCTGACCCACCAGCACCGGCTGCTCGACGCATCGGCCACCCCGGCGTACCTGGAGGCCACCACGCCGCGCAACCGTGGCCTCTACCTTCGGCACGGGTACGTCGCCGACGAGCCGGTCCAGCTGCCGGACGGCCCGCCGATCTGGCCGATGTGGCGCACGCCGGCTCAGGGCGACCGGGTGTCCGGCAGCGACGGTGACCAGGGTCAGGACCGTTGACATTGGCCTGTGTGACCATTGGTCTTCACGAGATCATCGGATCCGCCGGGAACCAGCGGGCGTCGGCAGCCGACCAATGCGTAGAATCCGTCGAGCGGCACCCTCGGCGGCCCGATGATCGAGAGGTTACCGTCAATGCACCCCACCCTTCGTCGCGTTGCCCGAGCCGGTGCCGGCGCCGCCATCGCCGGCGCCGCCGTCCTGCTCGCCAGCTCCCCGGCGGCGGCGCATGTCACCGTCACCCCCACCGTCACCACCGCCGATTCCTACACCGTGCTGACGGTGTCGGTGCCGCACGGCTGCGACGGCTCGGCCACCACCAAGGTGGCGATCCAGATCCCCGACCTGATCAACTCGGTGACACCCACCATCAACCAGGGCTGGACGGTCGAGAAGGTGATGGCCACGCTCGACCCGCCGGTCACCGACAGCCACGGCAACGAGCTCACCGAGCGAGTCGCGGAGATCGTCTACACCGCCAAGACCCCACTGCCCGAAGGCCACCGCGACGTGTTCGAGCTGTCCCTGCGATTGCCCGACGCGGCCGGTGAGACCCTGATCTTCCCCGCCATCCAGACCTGCGAGCAGGGCGAGACCGCCTGGGCCCAGGTGCCGGCGGACGGCCAGGACAGCCACGAGTTGGACTACCCGGCACCGTCGTTCGTCATCACCGCCGACGATGCCGACGGCAATGCCGCCGGTGACGAGCCCGCCGATGACGCCGAGCCGACCGACCTCACCACCGCCGGTTCCACCACCAGCGACGGCGGCTCCGTCGTCGGTTGGATCGGCCTGATCCTCGGCCTGCTCGGCTTGACCGCCGGCGGCCTGGCGCTGCAGCGCACCCGGAAGACCACATAGGCGTGCGGTCGCCGCGCCGGGTACGGCGAGCAGCGCGGCTCGCCGTACCCGGACTGTTGTTCGGAAGCCTGCTCGGTCTGCTGCTCGCGCTCGCCGGCGCCGGTCCGGCCACCGCGCACGCCACGCTGCTGGCCAACGATCCGGCGGACGGCGCGCTGCTCGCTGAGGCACCGCCGTCGGTCACCCTGACCTTCGACGAGCCGGTCCAGGTCCGCACCGAGGGCGTGCAGGTCCTCGACGCCGCTGGGTCCATTGTCGACGCCACCGCCAGGTCGGTGGACAGCACCGTGGTCGTCGACCTGCCGACTGGCCTGGCCGACGGCACGTACGTGGTCAGCTGGCGGGTGATCTCCGCGGACAGCCACCCGGTTGCCGGCGGGTTCAGCTTCGCGATCGGCGCGCCCACCGCCGGCAGCGTCGCGATCCCGGTCACCGAGCCGGACCTCGCCCTGCGGGTGCTCCGTCCGGTCACCGAGGCGCTGCTGTATGTCGGCGTGCTCGGCGGCACCGGGCTGGCCGTGTTCGGCCTGTCGTTCCTGCCGATCCCGGCGCGTCGACGACAGTTGCCCACGGTGGTCGGGCTCGGGGTCGTCGCACTCGCCGCGGTGGCGGTGATGCCGCCGGTCACCACCGCCTGGCAGGACGCGGCCGACGTCGCCGCGTTGGCCGGCCCGGCAACCTGGCGGACCGGCTACCTGTCCGACCTCGGCCTGGCCGCCGCGCTCACCGCCGTCGGGGTGCTCGCGGTCCTGGTCGGAGCCCGGCTGGCGAGCGGCGGCGCTGGGGCGGCCCGCCGCCCGGCCGGTGTGGCGGTATTCGCCGGGGCCGGGTTGGCTCTCGGCGCGTTGGCGCTGGTCGGACACACCCGCAGCTTCGGCCCGGTCTGGCTGACCCTGGGCAGCGACCTGCTGCACCTGGTCACCGCCGCGGTGTGGCTCGGCGGCATCCTCGGTCTGGTGCACCTGTTGTCCCGCCGGTTCGACACCACGTCGGCCGTGCAGCGGGCCGGCGTCGTGGCCGCGTTCTCCCAGACCGCCGCGTTCCTGGTCGCCCTGCTGGCGGTGGCCGGAGTTCTGCTCGGCTGGCGGATCGTCGGCTCCTGGTCGGCGCTGTTCGGCACTACGTACGGCCTGGTGCTGCTCGGCAAGGTCGCGGCGGTGGGGGTGCTCGTCGGCATCGCCGGCTGGAACCGGTACCGGCTGGTGCCGCGTACCCGCCGACCTGACGCCGAGGCCGCCGCGATGCGTTCGCTGCGCCGCACCGTCCGGGCGGAGGCGGTGCTGCTGGTCGGGGTGCTCGCCGTCACCGGTGTGCTGGTCACCCGGGACCCGACGGACCGGGCCTCCGACACCACCGCCACCGGCTCGGCCGACGGCCGTACCAGCGCCCTCGAGCAGGCTGTCGTCGCGGACTCCGCGCTCGGCGACGGCCGGGTGCAGATCCGGATCACCCCGGGTGCCACCGGAATCAACGCGCTGGAGCTGGCGCTGTTCGACGCCGCCGGGCAGCCGCTGGAGCCGGTCGCGCCGCCGACGGTGACCGTGACGCTGCCCGAGGTCGGGGTCGGGCCGCTGGACCGCCGACTCGCCCAGACAGGCCCGGGACGCTACGAGGCGGTCGCCGACTTCCCGTTGCCCGGCAGCTGGGAGGTCACCGTCAACGCGCGTACCTCCCGGTTCGACAGCCCGATCGCGACCATCCCGGTGAAGATCCGATGAGCCTGGTGGAGATCCGATGAACAGGTTCCGACCACAACTGGCAGCGGCGTCGCTACCGGCGGTGGGCCGTGCCGCAGCACTGCTCGGCGCGGCACTGCTGGGGCTGCTCGGCGCGGTGCTGCCGGGGCTGGCACCGGCGGCGCTGGTGACGCTTTGGTCGGCGGCGCCGGCGGCGGCCCACACCCAGCTGGCCGGCGCGGCCCCGAACGGTGCCGGTGCCACCACATTGACCTTCACTTTCGACCACGGCTGCGACAACGCGGACACCGACGAGCTGGTGGTCGAAATGCCGGCCGGGGCGATCGCCGGTTCGACGACCGGACAGCCGCCCGGGTGGGCTGCCGAGGTCACCCCCGGCCGGGTCAGCTGGACCGGGCCGGCGATCAGCGCCGAGCAGATCGCCGCCGGGGTCGCCGAGTTCTCGGTGCTGGTCCGGTTGACCGGGACGGTCGGGCAGACCTTCTGGTTCCCGGCGGTGCAGCGGTGCGTCGACGGCGACAGCTACGAGTGGTCGGACACCGGGCCGGGTGCTGAGCGGCCCGCCCCGTCGCTGATCGCGACCAACGCGGTGCTCGCGCCGGCACCACCGGCGGCTCCGGCCGATCAGCCGGCCGGCGGTGGCGGTGCCAGTGTGGCGCAGGCGTTGACCGCCGTAGGGCTGCTGGTGGTCGGTGCCGGTCTGGTCGGCTACCGACTGACCGGACGGTGACGGCGGAGCCTCATCGTGGCCAGTGGCCCCGGTTGATCGGCACCCGGTGCAGCGTGCGGCAGGGAAGCTCGGCGCCACATCGGCAGGTCCGCCGCCACCGGCGCCACGACCACTGTGGTCGGTGTCGGCGGGCCAGTGTCGCCGCGACGGCGACGAGGTACTCGTCGTACGAGACCATGTCCCTCCCTCCACGACAGCCATTCACGACGGTGCGAGCGCAACAGGGGACCGCCGAGCGGAGCCACGGGTGCGACCCGAAAGCCGGGGTGCGACACCGGGGGCTCTCCACTGACACCCGGCACCGCACCCCGTACTCATGACGGTACGAGACCGCAAGCCGATTCTGCGTAACGAGTGGTTACGTCGAATGATCCTCTGGCGATAGTGGATCTATTCCCATCCGTACCGCGAGTTGCCGCAGCTCGTCGGAGCCGCTACGGGGCGACGAGTCCCGCACGATGTGCGCGATGATCTCCCGTACGGTGGCCCGGCTGCGGGTCTCGTGCGGGGCGATCGCCTCGGCCCGCAGGAACGCCCGTGCCGCCTCTTCGTTGCGCTTGGCGGCGTGGAACCCGCGCCCGGCGTCCATGTGCAACCTGGCCCGGCGCTGCGGGGTCCGCAGCGCGCTCTGGTCCACTTTGCGGGCGAGTTCCGGGGCGCGACCCGGCTCGCCGTTCTCCAGCACCACCCCGACCCGCCACACCGCGACGTTCGCCGAGGTGAACTCCATCCGCCAAGGATCACCTGCGGTACGCCGGGCGACGTCGGCGGCCTCGGCGACGTGGGTTTCGGCGACGTCGTGCTGACTGAGGCTGGCGGCAGACAGCGCGGCGTGCAGGTGCAGCATGCCGTACCAGGCGCGGCCTTCGTCCGTACCGGTGTGAAGTTGCATTTGTTCGGCGGCGTCGCAGGCCAACGTCCAGGATCGCTTCCGCAGCCCGGTGGCCAGGACCGCCTGGGCCAGCGCGTAGTCGGCGGCGGCGACGCAGGCCGGGTCGTCGGCGAGCTGCGCCGCCCGGACGGCGCGCTCGGCGAGCCGCATCGCCAGGTCGACGTGGCCCTGTGGTTTGAGCGCCAGCGAACCGGTGACCAGGGCCTGCACCGCGATCCGCAGGGCGACTGGGTCTTCGTCGGCGTTGGCTGTGGAGCGGATCTCGGCGATCAACCTGGGCAGCAGGATGCCGAGGGTCGGGTTGTCGCAGGCCATCCGGGCCCGCATCGCCCGGTCGGTCTCGGCGGCGAGCAGCGCCGCCGGGCGGGCGGCGGCCGGCTCGTCGTCGTCCATCGCCTTGCGGATCGCCGGTACGGCGGCGTAGAGCGCCAAGTCGTTGCGGGAGCGGGGCAGGTACGGCTGCGCGGTGAGGTCCATTGTAGAGACCCCGAGCGCGGTAGCGAGCGCGATGAGCATGGACCTCTTGGTCACCGCGCGCTTGCCGTTCTCGATCATGGAAACGTACTCGCGGCTTACCCCGATCTCGGCGGCGAGCTGTTGCTGCGTCATGCCGGCGATGTCACGCCACCGCGCGACCCGCAGGCCGATGTAATCTTCCGGCATGGGAGACCTCCCATGCCGACGGTACGGTCGAAACGGCGCGACGTCGACCAATGTAACTGCTTGTTACGCCTGTCCCGCCTATTGGTGAACCGGGTGCTCGGCCGATCGGTCCTGCCACTGTCGGATCAGCCGCTCTGCCCGGAGTCGTGTCAGCCGTTCGCCAACACCGCGTTGGCCTGTGCGACGAACTCCTCGGCGGCCTGCCGGGGGGTCGTCGCGCCGCTCTGTACACTCTCTGCCGCTGTGACCAGCAGCGTCCGGACCGTGGTGTGGCCGGGTGGCGGGGGCACCGGTGCCGGACCGAACAGGTCGGACATCTGCTGCTCGAACGCGACCGACGCCTGCATCTTCTCGTCGGCGAGCGTTGCCTGTACCGTCTCGCGGACCTCCAGGTTGGAGCTGAGGCCGCGCTCGGTGCCGAGGATCCGGCCGGCCTGCGGGTCGTTGACCAGAAAATCGATCAGGCCAACCACCTCCTGCTGGTGCCGGGTGCCCCGGAATCCCGCCCAATACATCGACGCCCGAGCCCACTGGCCCTGCGGGTCGCCGGGGTAGGAGACCACACCGAGGTCGGCGGTGGTGTGCTTCTGCAGCTCCGCCAGCTGGTTGGACCACATGAACGAAGTCGCCGCGTCGCCGGTGACGACGAGTTGCTGGGTGGCGTTGCCGTTGTTCGCCGCCCTGATCAGCTCGACGCTCGGGGTGGCGTCTGCGTCGCGGGCCTGTTGCCATAGCTGGAACCAGGCTTCCAAGTCGTCGACTTTGAAGCCCAGTTGCCGGCCCCGGTACAGCTCGAGTTCGTTGCTGCGTAGCCAGAGCCACAGCGCCTTGTAGTCAGCCGACGGGTCCATCGTGCCGGCCACCTCGCCGTCGGTGAGCGCGGTAATCTGGCTGGCCCAGTCGATCAGCTCCGGGTAGGTCATCCCGATCGTCGGTTCGTCGACACCGAGCTCGGCCAGCAGAGTCTTGTCGTACACCATCGCCGGGGTGTTCGCGGCGGCGGCGACCGCCACGGTCCGCCCGCCGACCTGTCCGTACTGGACCAGGCTGTTGGGGAAGCCGGAAAGGTCGAGCTCACCGCTGTCGACGTAGGGGGTGAGGTCGAGCACGACGTCACGTTCGGCGTACTCGGTCAGGTAGTTGTCGTCGATCTGGAACAGGTCCGGCGTGTTGCCTGCGGCGGCCTGGGTGGCCAGCTTGTCGTAGTAGCCGCTGTAGCCCTGCCAGGTGACCCTGAAGGTGATCCCCGGATTGCGGGCGGCGTAGACGTCGAGCGCCTGCTGGGTCAGCTCGGCCCGGCGCTCCGCGCCCCACCAGAAGATGGAGAGTTCGACCGGCCCGTCCTCGGTCGGCTCGCCGGTGTCGTCGGTGGCGCAGGCGCCGAGTCCGATGGCGACCGCCAATAGGGCAGTGAGTGTTCGGGCAACAGCTCCGCGTGTCGATGCGGCGGATGATGACACGGGTTTCTCCTGATCAGGGCTGGGCTGGCCGGTCTGCGGCCCGATCATTTACACAAGCGACCCGGTCGGGTGTCAACGGGCCGTCCGGCTGTTCGTGACGCCTCCTTCATCGATGATTGACGGCGTGCGGGCTGACCGCGTAGCGTTCGTCTCACTGGAAAGCGTTTTCCTGAGACCTTTCAGGGCCAGTACGCGTCGCTTCGTCGGCCCGGGAAACGCCGACGAACCGGCGGCCGGCCAGGATCGAGCCCCCAACCTGGCCAGCCCGTCCGCCCACCAGCCCAGGGCGGACGGGCACCCGTCTTCGCCGGCCGCCGTCGTGATGTACTTGCCGGCGTGGAGTTGCTGCACTCGGGCAAGGTCAGGGACGTGTACGCCGACGGCGACGACCTGATCCTGGTCGCCTCCGACCGGATCAGCGTCTACGACGTGGTGCTGCCCACGCCGATCCCGGACAAGGGCAAACTGCTCACCGCGCTGTCGCTGTGGTGGTTCGAGCAGCTCGCCGACCTGGTGCCGCACCACGTCGTCTCCGCCACCGACGTGCCAGCCGAGTTCGCCGGCCGGGCCATCCGCTGCCGCCGCCTCGACATGGTTCCAGTGGAGTGCATCGCCCGCGGCTACCTCACCGGCCTGGGCTTGAAGGAGTACGAGAAGTCGGGCTCGGTCTCCGGCGTCGCACTGCCCGCCGGTCTGGTCGAAGCATCCAAGCTGCCCGAGCCGATCTTCACCCCGACCACCAAGGCGGCCGTCGGGGAGCACGACGAGTTCATCACGTACGCCGATGTCGTCGCGCAGGTCGGCGCGGAGCCCGCCGAGCGGCTGCGGCAGATTACCCTCGACGTCTACCGGCGCGGCGCGGCGCTCGCCGAGGAACGTGGCCTGATCGTCGCCGACACCAAGATCGAGCTCGGTTGGGCACCCGACGGCACCCTGGTCCTCGCCGACGAGGTGCTGACCAGCGACTCGTCCCGGTTCTGGCCGGCCGACGCGTACCAGCCGGGCCGCCCCCAGTTCTCCTTCGACAAGCAGTACGTGCGGGACTGGGCCGCGAGCACCGGCTGGGACAAGCGCCCGCCGGCCCCCGAGGTGCCGGCCGAGATCGTCGAGGTGACCCGGAGCCGCTACGTCGAGGTCTACGAACGGATCACCGGCCGCACCTGGTGAGCCCGCTCACCAGGTGCGGCCATGCCTCGACTACCTGCCCTGCTCCGGCGACCGGGGTGGCTGATCGGCTTGCGGCCGACGCTGCGGACCCCGGGCGAGCACGTAGCCGAACAGGAGCGCCAGCACCGCGACGCCCACCCACATCGCCTGCTGCCAGCCGTCGACGAACGACTGCTGAGCGGCTCTGACCAGCTCGTCGGCGTACGGGCCGGCGGCGTCGGCGGCGGCCAGGGCAGTGGCGATGCCCTCCCGGGCCGCGTCCGGCGCATCGACGGCCAGCTCGTCGAGCCGGGTGTCGACGGCGGTGCGGTAGCCGGCGGACACGATCGCCCCGAGCAGCGCGACGCCGAGCGCGGCACCGAACTCTCGCGTGACGTCGTTGAGCGCGGACGCGGTGCCCTGGCGGGCGCGGGGCAGGGCGCTGGTGATCGCCTCGGTGGAGGGGGTCATCGACAGGCCCATGCCGAGCCCCATGGCGAGCATGCCGGGCAGCACCGACAGGTAGCCGCCGTCGACGGAGACGAAGCTGGCCATCAGGGCCAGGCCCGCGCCGCCGAGGAAGATCCCGGCCGCCATGGTCGCGCGGGCACCGACCAGCGCGGCCACTCGTGGGGCGAGGCCCGAGGCGATCATCATCAGCAGGGCCATCGGCATCATCGCCAGCGTGGAACGCAGCCCGGACCAGCCGAGCACCGCCTGGAAGTACGGGAAGAGCACGACGAAGATGCCAGCCTGCACGCCGAACACCGCGAGCAGCGCCACCGAACCGCTGGACAGGCCCCGGTCGCGGAACAACCGGACATCGAGCAGTGGCGTACGTCGGCGCAGTTCCCAGCCGACGAAGACGATGGCTCCGACGACACCGACGAGCAGACCCACCAGGGTGGCGGGCGCGGTCCAGCCGCGTTCCGGCCCCTCATGCAGGACGAAGATCAGCCCGACGGCGGCCAGCACCGACGACAGCGAACCGACGGTGTCGAACGGGTGGTCCGACTCCTCGCGGGAGTTCGGGACGTACCGGATCGTCAGGCCGGCGGCCACGACGACCAGCGCGACCGGGAGGGCGAACAGCCAGCGCCAGTCCGCCACGTCGACCAGGAAGGCCGACAGGTACATGCCGAGCAGACCGCCGCCGCCGGCGACGGCGGTCCAGGCGCCGATCGCCCGGGACCGTTCCTGAGCCGGGAAGGTCGAGGTGATCACGGCCAGCGTGATCGGCATGATCATCGCCGCGCCGACGCCGCTGAGCAGCCGCGCGGTGATCATGATTTCGGTCGAGGTGGCGAGGCCGGCGGCGGCGCTCGCCGCGCCGAAGATGACCAGGCCGGCAAGCAGTACGGGTTTGCGGCCCCACCGGTCGCCGACCGCGCCGAGCGGCAGCAGCAGCGCGGCCAGGGTGATCGTGTAGATGTTGATGATCCACAGGACGGTGCTCTGCGAGGCGCCGAACGCGACGGCGAACTCCTGCTGGGCGACGTTCAGCCCGGAGACGGAGGCGATCACCGCCATCAGCGCGATGCACACCGCGACGAGGACGGCGCGGCGTCGGCGCGGATCGTGGATCGTCGGGTCGGAATCCGCCGCAGTGGCGTCCGCCACGGCTGACACCTGCGGAGACAGGCTTGGAGAGGTCATGCGGGAAAGCTAGCGCCGCCTTGCGCTATCGGCACCAAGCCTTGCAGTAATAGCAAGACTAACTGGTGGGGGCGTCGTTCGACGACTGCGCGTGTGCCCGTTCGCCGTCCTGGTCGAAGATGGTGAGGATCTCCACCGGACCGTTCACCGCACCGATGGAGTGCGGGATCATCGTGGAGAACTCCGCCGCGTTCCCCGGCCCGACCGGGATCTGCCGCTCACCCAGATGCAGCAGCGCGGTGCCGCTGAGCACGAAGAACCACTCCCGCCCCGGGTGCACGCTCAGATGCCCCGGGCCGGTCCGCCGCTCCGGGGTGATCCGCATCTTCGCCACCATGCTGCCGCCAGGCTGCCCTGAGCTGCGCGACAGCACCCAGGTGGCCAGACCCGGCTCCTGATGCTGCATCGGCCGGATGATCACATCGGCGTCGTCGACCGGCTCGACCAGCTGGTCGATCGTGGTGTCCAGCGCCCTGGCCAGGGCGACGAGCTGGTCGAGGTCGATCCGCCGGTGGCCGGTCTCGATGCGGCTCAGCGTGGACGGGCTGAGGTGGCACCGGGCGGCGAGCGAGTCGAGACTCCAGCCGCGCGCCTGCCGCAGACCACGGATGCGCTGCCGGACCACGTCGGAAAGCTCGACCTCTGACACGCCGACCATGCTAGGTCCGTCCGGCGTCCGGCCCCGCTGATATACGGCACCTTCTTGCGGAAACCGCATGAACTCTTCCCGTTTTCGGGCGGCTCACTACCGTCGAAGCATGAGCAACGACACCCACGCCGATCATCCCGCGTTCAGTGCCGACTGGTGGGAGCAGCACTATCAGGCACACCCGGCGGGACACGTCTCGCCAGGACCGCAGTTGGTCGCCGAGGTCGCGGACCTGCCCCCGGGTACGGCGCTCGACGCGGGCTGCGGCACCGGCGCCGACGCGATCTGGCTCGCCAGCCGGGGCTGGCAGGTGACCGCCGTCGACGCCTCGTCGACCGCGGTCGCCCGCGCCAAGGAACTCGTCGCGCAGCAGGATCTAGGCGTCGCGCAGCGCATCACCTGGCTCACCGCCGACCTGACCAGGTGGGAGCCGTCGCAGCGCTACGACCTGGTGACCAGTCAGTACGTGCACCCCGACCTGCCGTTCGGCCAGTTCGTGGCACGGCTGGCCGCAGCCGTCGCCCCCGCCGGCACACTGCTGATCGTCGGCCACGACCACGCCGACACCCACTCGGCGGCGCACGCCCCGCAGGCCGCGTCGATCGGCCTCGACGCCGTCGTCGGCTCGCTGCCCGATGCACAGTGGGAGGTGGTGGTCGCGGAGTCCCGGAGCCGCGAGGTGCACCACGAGTCGAAGCAGCTGACAATCCACGACCTCGTCGTCCGCGCCCACCGCACGTCGTCACCCTGAAATAGCCAGGCTGTACGTTGCCGGGCTGGCCGATCACGGCCAGCCCGGCAGTCGTTCGTCGGTACGCATCTCGCCTTCCTGGCGGCGCGTCAGCTCCCGCCGTCGGCGTAGGGCAGCTCCACGTACGCCGTCCAGTAGCAGAGGTCGGCCCGGTGCTCGACCAGCGTGACCGGCTTGCCGCAGTGCTCGGAGATCAGCGTCGCCGCCTCGTCGAGGTCGGACACGTCCGCCTCCCAGTGGTGGTCCAGGTAGAGCTTGAGCCCTGGGTTCTCCCGGCCGAGGTCGAGGACCTCCGCTTCCTCCGGCGGCACCAGGATCACCGTGTAGCGGGCTGCCGTGTGCTCCGCCTCGCTGAGCTGTTCGGGCAGCTCCGGGCCGGGCCGGAAGCGGTCGATCACCGACGGGATCGGTCCCGGGCTGTCCGCCGGGTCGTACGCCCGCACCTTCACCAACATCACTGGCTCACCTCATTCATGCTGTGGCTTGCTGAGGAGCAACGTTGCGTACAACATGGCTACAGGGTTAGGCTCGTGTCAAGAGGTTGGGACAGGAGGATTTCGATGACCAAGCCGACGCCGCCCACAATTGCCATCCGCGGCCTCGCTGGCGAACTACGCGCGCTGCGGCAAGGTAGGAAGCTGAGTGTCCGTGGGGTGGCGGCGAGACTTGGCTGGCCGGCGTCGAAGTTGTCCAGGATGGAGACCGGCCGGCAGGGCAGCAAGCTGGAGGACGTCGCGTCCCTACTGGTCATCTACGGTGTCACCGGTGAGGAACGGCAGCGGCTGCTCGCCATGTCGGAGCGTTCCGAGCCCGGCTGGTGGGAGGTGCTGGGTGGTCTCCCGGTCGAGTCCCGGACGTTGATCCAGTTGGAGGCCGAGGCGTCGGCGATCGTCGACTTCGAGCCACTGCTTGTGCCGGGGCTGCTCCAGACCCCGGACTACACCAGGGCAGTCTTGCAAGGCTGCGGCGTTCCGGAGGCCGACGCGCAGACCAGAGTTACCGCTCGGCTTGGGCGCCAAGCCATTCTGGCGAGGTCCGAACCCCCGGCGCTGCATGCCATCCTGGACGAGTCGGCGCTGCGTCGGCCGCTCGGCGGTCCATGGGTGATGGGCCGGCAACTACGGCACCTTGTCGACGCCGCCGACCGCCCGAACGTCACCCTGCAGGTCGTGCCGTGGTCGGTTGGTGGCTACACGGGTCTGGACGGAGCATTCGCCATCTTGGACTTCCCCCGTAACCGGACGGTTGTGCACCTTGAGCACAAGATCTCCGGATTGTTCCTGGAGGAGCCCGAGCAGGTGAGCTTCTTTCGCGAGGAACTGGATAGGCTGCTCACGGTGGCGCTGAGCCCTGCCGAGTCGATCGACCTGGTGGCCCGGCTCGCGGGAGAACACGAGCGTGAGCGAGGCGAGGATGGACGCAGCCGAACTGCCTGACGGGACGTGGCGCAAGTCGAGCCGGAGCGGTTCAAACTCCAACTGCGTCGAGGTGGCTGGGCTTCCCGGGGTGGCTGGGTTCACTGACCAGGGTGTCTCTGGTGCGCTTGGCGTCGCGGTGCGGGACTCGAAGGATCCGTACGGCCCGGTGTTGTCCTTCTCCGGCGACTCCTGGACCGACTTCGTGACCGCCCTCCGGCGCGGCGGCCCCGCCTCGGCCTGACGTGCTCCGTGCCGAGGTGAGGCTGACGCACGTCAAATCGCGAAATGAGGTGCGCCAGCCTCACCTCGACGGGCGCGATGTGGTCAGGTGGCGCGTTCGGCGATCGCGCGCCGTACCTTTTGGGCGAGTTGTTCTTTTCGTCGGAGTACGTCGTCGGCCGTGAAGCGGAGCGCGATCCAGCCAGCTTCCCGCAGCGCGTTGAAGCGGTACACGTCCTTGCGGAACGCGGCCCGCTCCCGGTGATGGTCGCCTTCGTACTCGATGGCGATCCGCCACTGCGGGTACGCCAGGTCGACCCGGGCGACGAACCGCCCCTTGCCCGCAGAAAGAGCCTTTACCCTGTACTGCGGAGTGGGTTCCGGCAGGCCGGCGTCGTGCAGCAGCAAACGGAGCCGGCTCTCCATCGGTGATTCGCTCAACGGTTCCGCGAGAGCAAGAAGATCCCTGACCTGTAGCAGGCCGCGCAGCCCGGAGCGGGTGTCGATGTATGCGGCAAGGCTGTTGCGTGTGACAAGGCGGCGGTGGAGGAACGCGTCGAGGGCGCCGAGCGCAGCGGCACGCGGCAATGATCGGCCCAGATCGAACGCGGTACGGACTTCAGTGGTCAAGGGGAGCCCACTCAAGGAGGTGATGTCGTCCGGGGTGAGCGTCCGGGATGCGTACCTGATCCTGGGGTGCGGATCAGGTCGGGCGGTCTTCGGCAGCGCGACGTGCACCGGCACCACCGTCTGTCTCGGGCCGCGTAGCGGCAGAAGATCAATCCCCCAGAGAAAGGCCGCGCTGAGCTCGTGGATCGCCGCGCCGGGCGGCAGTCGTGCGGCGGCGGCTACACACCACATCCGGTGGTCCTCGGGTCGGTACGAACCTTCGTGCACGTAGACGTCGGGCAGGATGCGGCGCCAGTGCGGGCCGTTGAGCATCCGTCGGGTGATCAGGCCGGCGGCGATGGCGCGGCTGCCGGAGAACGGCTCGAAGCTCAACTCGCGGGGCACCGTGGCGGGGCGGGACATCGGACGAGCTTGCCGGGTCGTCGCCGTCGTTTCTGCCCGGTACGCCGGTCCAGTCGCGCATCCGACGCAAGACAACCACCGCAAGAGAAACCATCGCCGGCTCCAGACGCACCCGCCGGGTACAGGAGCACTGCCGGCAGCGTGGCCTTCGTAGTTCAGCCGCGTGGGGCGTACATGATGACGGCGACGCCGATCAGGCAGATCGCCGCGCCGGTGATGTCCCAGCGGTCCGGGCGGAACTTGTCCACGACGACGCCCCAGGCGAGTGAACCGGCGACGAAGACCCCACCGTAGGCGGCGAGGATCCGGCCGAAGTGCGGGTCCGGCTGCAGCGACGCCGCGAACCCGTACAGCCCGAGCGCCATCACCCCGGCGGCGATCCACAGCAGGCCGCGGTGCTCCCGCCAGCCCTGCCAGATCAGCCACGCCCCACCGATCTCGGCCAGCGCGGCGAGGACGAACAGGACGAGGGATCGCGCGACGGTCACGGCGCTGACCCTACCCAGACCTTCGCCGGCACCTGGGGCGCGCCGCACCGCTGTCGTCCGCCGCATCGAGGTGAGGCTGACACACCTCAAATCGCGAAATGACGTGCGTCAGCCTCACCTCGACGGTGTGACCACTCCGCACTTAATGACTTGCGTGCGTACGGAAACGCTTTGAGTATCGTGCCCATGACGAGCAGTGACCTGTGGGGTGAGCAGGCAGCACAGGGGTACGACCGCACCTCGGCAGAGATGTTCGCCCCACATGTGCTTACGCCGACAGTGGAGTTTCTGGCGCAGCTGGCCGGCACCGGCCCCGCGCTGGAGTTCGCGATCGGCACCGGCCGGGTAGCGATCCCGCTGTCCGCGAGGGGCATTGCGGTGAGCGGGATCGAGTTGTCGCAGCACATGGTGAACCAGCTGCGCCGCAAGGTCCCGCTGGCAGACGACCTGCCGGTCGTCGTCGGCGACATGGCGACGGCGACGGTTCCGGGGTGGTTTTCCCTGGTGTACGTCGTGTACAACAGCATCGGCAACCTGCGTACGCAGGACGAGCAGGTGGAGTGCTTCCGCAACGCCGCCCGGCACCTCTCGCCGGGTGGGCGGTTCGTCGTCGAGCTGTGGGTGCCGGGTATCCGGCGGTTCCCACCGGGGCAGTCGGCGGTGCCGTTCGAGGTGACGGATCGGCATGTCGGCTTCGACACCTACGACATGGTCACTCAGCAGGGCACCTCGCACCACTACCGCCGGCGCGACGACGGCAGCGCCAGGTACGGTGCCAGCAACTTCCGCTACATCTGGCCGGCCGAGTGCGACCTGATGGCCCGGCTCGCCGGCCTGGAGCTGGAGCGGCGGGTAGCGGACTGGGACGGCTCGCCGTTCACCTCCGACAGCGAGAAACACGTCTCCGTCTGGCGCATGCCATCGACTGGCCCGGGGAGCGAGACCGATGAAAGATAGCGGGAACATCGTCGGTGAGGTGGCCGCTGACGCCGATTCCGATCGGCGTGCCAAGCTGCTGGAATCCCTTCGTGATCTACTCGACCGGCTCGACGTCGACCTCATCGAGCAGGACGAAGCCGACGACCACCAGACTCTCGCCGATGGCGGTCGGAATCTGGATGCGGACGGCGACGCCCTACCGCTAACGTCGACAGGCAACAGCGATGACGGAGCCGAGTAGCGGTTGCGCCACCGGAGTGACAGAGAGCCGCCCACAGCTGAGAGGGCGGACTCCGGCCCAGCCGTGAAGACCCTCCTGAGCTGCGGGAAAGAACGGCCCGTCCGGGCTCAGTAGACTCCCGCCGACTCGCCCACGTCACGGGTAAGCGAAGGCCGCGCCACGCGTATACCACGCGGTGGCGCGGTGAAGGTGTGGTGGCACCGCGAGGATCCCGCTCGCCCACACCTCTCTGGGGACGCGTTGCGCACACCGGAGGAGGTCATCACCATGCAACGCATCCTTTCCGCTGCTCTTCCCGACTTCGTCGAAAAGCCCGTACGGCTGGCTGGCTGGATTCACCGGCGGCGAATGCTGAAATCCGTCGCGTTCCTGATCCTGCGCGACGCCGCCGGGCTCGCCCAGGTCGTCGTCACCGACCCGGCGGTACGGGCGCAGCTCGAACGACTGCCGGAGGAGACCACGGTCGCCGTCACCGGCACCGCGACCGCCCAGCCGGCCGCCCCCGGCGGCGTCGAGGTCACCGGCCCGACGATCACGCCGCTGACCGACCCGGCGGCACCCGTACCGTTCGATCTGTATCGGCCGGACCTGCGGGCCACCCTGCCGACGATCCTGGACCACGCGCCGGTCGCGCTGCGGCACCCGAAGCTGGCCGCCACGCACCGGATCGCGGCCGCCGCCGTCGCCGGCTTCCGAAAAACACTCACGACGATGGGTTTTGTCGAGATCCACACCCCGAAGATCGTCGGTACGGCGACCGAGAGCGGCGCGAACGTCTTCGCCCTCGACTACTTCGGTCGGCGGGCCTATCTGGCCCAGTCACCGCAGCTCTACAAGCAGATCATGGTCGGTGTCTTCGAACGGGTCTTCGAGGTCGGTCCGGTGTTCCGGGCCGAGCCGAGCGACACCGCCCGGCACCTGGCGGCGTACACGTCGCTCGACGCCGAACTCGGCTTCGTCGACGACCACCGGGACGTGATCGCCGCCTGCCACGCCACCGTCGCCGGGATGCTGACGGCGGTCGCCGAACACGCCGGGCCGGCGCTGGAACTGCTCGACGTACGGCTGCCGGCGCTGCCGGCCGACCCGGTGATCGTGCACTTCGTCGACGCTCTCAACATGATCAGCGCGGCGACCGGCCGGGACGTCACCGGCGAGCCGGACCTGGCCCCGGAGCACGAACGCTGGCTGGGGGAGTGGGCGCTGCGCGAGCACGGCAGCGACTTCGTCTTCGTCGAGGGCTATCCGACCCGGCACCGGGCTTTCTACACCCACCCGGACCCGGCCCGGCCCGGCCACTCCCGGGCCATCGACCTGATCTTCCGGGGCGTGGAGCTGGTCAGCGGCGGGCAGCGGCTGCACCGGTACGGCGACTACGTCGACGCGCTCGCCGAGCGGGGCGAGACCGACCTCACCCCGTACGCCGGTTACCTGGACGCGATGCGGTACGGCATGCCGCCGCACGGCGGCTTCGCGTTCGGGTTGGAGCGGTTCGTGGCCCGGCTGCTCGGCGTACCGAACATCCGGCAGGTCACCCTCTTCCCGCGCGACCTGCACCGCCTCACCCCCTGACCCTCGACGGTGTCGTCCGGTGTCCCGTGACCAGCGGGGCACCGGACGACATCAGGCCGGTCAGGGTCGCCGGAGCCGGACAGCGACGAAGGACGGCGACCGGTGCAGCTTGCGGTAGGCCGCCTCGTCGACGTCACACAGGCTGGGTACCGGGCGTGGTTCGACGAACCGCTCCAGGCGCAACCCGGCGTCCAGCAGCTCGCCCAGGAACGTTTCCAGCGTCATGCGTTGGTAGCGGATCGACAGCGGGCCGCCGGACAGCGGGAGGTCCACCCAGTCGACGGCGAAGTACGAGCCGCCGAAGTGCCGCCAGTCTGCGGTCGGATGGGTCGTGGAGATCAGCAGCCACCCGCCCGGCCGCAGCACCCGTCGTAGCTCACCGAGCAACTGTCGTCGGTTGGCGACGTGGTGCAGCATCAACGCGCACACCACCCCGTCGAACGACGCGTCGTCGAGGAAGTCGAGCGGATCCTCGGCGTCGTGCCGGTGTAGGTCGGCCCGGTCGCCCAGCCTGCGCTGGGCGTGCGCCAGCAACGTCGCGCTGCCGTCGATTCCGACGACCTCGGCACCACGCGACAGCAGCTCCGCCGCGTAGTGCCCGGCCCCGCAGCCGACATCCAGAATCCGCTGTCCGCCGACGTCGCCGGCGAGGGCAAGCATTGCCGGCCGGTCGACGTAGGCGTTGTACGGACTGGTGTCTGCGTGTCGGGCGAAGTGGTCGCCGAGCTCGTCGTGGTAGGCGGTGCGGGCGGGCATCAGGACAGCATCCCGCCGTGCGCCGTCCATTGCGAACTGTTTAGCCGCGCCGGGTTGCTGGCTCCGGGAACCCCAGGTGCCTTCGCGGGCGTGCTGCCACAGGTTTCATCAAGATGCACCTGTGGCAGCACGCCCGACGAGTAGACCGACCCGAAGAGGTGACGCTGCGTAGATCTCTGGAAGCTGAACGGCGTTTCGGCTGGTCGTCAGTCGTCGACCCAGTCGAGGGTGCGGCTGACGGCCTTGCGCCACTGGGCGTACTCGCGGTCACGGTGCGCCGGCTCCATCGCCGGTCGCCACTGCGCGTCGGCCCGCCACTGGGCGCGCAAGGTGTCCAGGTCGGGCCAGAAGCCGACCGCCAACCCGGCCGCGTACGCCGCGCCCAGGCAGGTGGTCTCGCTCACCGCCGGGCGCACCACCGGTACGTCGAGCACGTCGGCGAGGAACTGCATCAGCAGCTCGTTGGCGGTCATCCCGCCGTCGACCCGTAGCCGGCGCAGCGCCACGTCGGAGTCGGCGTTCATCGCGTCGACCACCTCCCGGGTCTGCCACGCGGACGCTTCCAGCACGGCCCTGGCCAGGTGCCCCTTGGTGATGTAGCCGGTCAACCCGGCGACCACGCCCCGGGCGTCGGCCCGCCAGTGCGGGGCGAAGAGTCCGGAGAACGCCGGCACGATGTAGCAGCCGCCGTTGTCGTCGACGCTGCTGGCCAGCTGCTCGATCTGCGCCGCGCTGGAGATCAGGCCCAGGTTGTCGCGCAGCCACTGCACCAGCGAGCCGGTCACCGCGATCGCGCCTTCTAGCGCGTAGTGCGCCGGGGCGTCACCGATCTGGTACGCCACCGTGGTCAACAGTCCGTGCTGCGAGGTGACCGCGCTCGTACCGGTGTTGAGCAGCAGGAAACTGCCGGTGCCGTAGGTGCATTTTGCCTCGCCGGGCTGGAAGCAGGTTTGCCCGAACAGCGCCGCCTGCTGGTCGCCGAGCGCGCTGGCCACCGGTACGCCGGCCAGCGCCCCGCCGGCGACGTCGGCGTCCGCCGTACCGTAGATCGTGGCTGACGGGGCGATCTCCGGCAGCATCGCGGCCGGAATGCCCGCTGCGGACCGGATCTCGTCGTCCCAGCGCAGCGTGCGCACGTCCATCAGCAGGGTACGGCTGGCGTTGGTGACGTCGGTTACGTGCCGGCCGGTGAGCTTCCAGATCAGCCAGGACTCCATCGTGCCGAACAGCACCTCGCCGTGTTCGGCCCGCTCGCGCAGCCCGTCGACGTGTTCCAGCAGCCACATCGCCTTCGGTCCGGCGAAATACGTGGCCAGTGGCAGCCCGGTGCGTTCCCGCAGCCGCTGCTCGCCGACGGCCGCGCCGAGCCGCTGCAGCTGCGGCCCGGTGCGGGTGTCCTGCCAGACGATCGCGTGGTGCACCGGCCGACCGGTGGCCCGGTCCCATACCACGGTGGTCTCCCGCTGGTTGGTGATGCCGATCGCGGCCAGCCCACCCGGTGGGAGGTCGGCATCGGCCAGCGCCTGCCGGACCATCTGCTCGACGTTGGCCCAGATTTCCTCGGCGTCGTGCTCCACCCAGCCGGGGCACGGGAAGATCTGCCGGTGCTCCCGTTGGGCCATGGCGACGATCGCGCCGGCGGCATCGAAGACGATGCACCGAGACGAGGTGGTGCCCTGGTCGATGGCGGCGACGTACCGTCCGGCGGCGGCTACGCTGGTCTGCTCCGTCATCGGGCCAGTATGGCCGTAGTCAGGGCCGGCATGGCCGCAGACATCGGCCCCCGTCGGATCGGCCGGCGCTGGTAGCGTGCCGCCATGGCCTGGTTCGATCTTCCCCTCGATCAGCTGCGGCGCTACCAGCCTGAGCTGTCACCCCCGGCGGATCTGCGCGAGTTCTGGGACGAGACGCTGTCCGACGCCCGGTCGATGGCGGTGCCGCCGGTGGCGACCCCGGTGGAAACCGCGCTGCGCATGATCGACACGTACGACGTCAGCTTCACCGGCTTCGCCGGCCAGGAGATCAAGGGCTGGCTCAACGTGCCGTCGGGCGCCGCCGGGCCGCTGCCGGTCGTCGTCGAGTTCATCGGGTACGGCGGCGGCCGCGGCCGCCCACACGAGTGGCTGCTGTGGGCCTCGGCCGGCTTCGCCCACCTGATCATGGACACCCGGGGCCAGGGCGGGTCGTGGCGCGGCGGGGACACCCCGGACGCCGGGCCGGACGGGTCCGGGCCGACCACTGCGGGCTACCTGACCCGGGGCGTGCTGGACCCGGCCGGCTACTACTACCGCCGGCTGATCACCGACGCGGCCCGAGCGGTGGAGATCGCCCCTGAGCTGCCCGGTGTCGACCGGTCCAGGATCGCTGTGGTCGGGACCAGCCAGGGCGGCGGATTGGCGCTGGCCGCCGCCGCGCTCGCCGGCGACCGGGTCGGCGCGGTGGTGTCCCGGGTGCCGTTCCTGTGCCAGATCCGCCGCGCCGTCACGATCACCGACGCCGACCCGTACAACGAGCTGGTCCGGTTCTGCCGGATCCAGCCGGAGCGGGCTGCGGCGGTGTTCGCCACCGTCGACTACGTCGACGCCGCCCACCTGGTGCCGTGGGCCACCGCCCCGGCGCTGTTCAGCGCGGCGCTGATGGACCAGACCTGTCCGCCGTCGACGGTCTTCGCCGCCTACCACGCGTACGTCGGTCCGAAGGAGATCGAGGTGTACGAGTGGGACGGGCACGAGGGTGGCCGGGCGCACTTCGACCAGTTGTCGATCGAGTTCGTCCGCAAACAGCTCGGTTGAGCCCGGCCCAGGGTCTCGTCGGCCGGGCGGATCACCGTGGTGCTGCCGCACTACGCGTACGCCCGGTCGGACAAGCAAGAAGGACGCCCCACGGATCTCGATCGGTGCCCGACTCGTCGCCGACCTGTTGGTCTCCGCCGGTGCCGACCGGGTGCTCGCGATGACGCTGCACTCCCCGCAGGTGCACGGCTTCTTCAGCGTCCCCGTCGACCACCTGCACGCGCTGCGTGAGCTCGCTGCGCACTTTCACGACCACGATCTGACCGACACCGTGGTCGTCTCACCCGACCTGGGCAACGCCAAGGAGGCCGCCGCCTTCGCCCGGATGCTCGGTCTGCCGGTCGCGGCCGGGGCCAAGCAGCGGTTCAGCCTCGACGACGAGATCGCCAAAGGCAGTACGGTGATCGAGCTGATCGACCACCTGCGGGAGCTGAAGGTCCGGTCGATCCGCATCGCCTGCACCCACGGGCTGTTCTCCAGCGGTGCGCTGGACCGACTCAGCGACCAGGACGGCGTACTGGAGATCGTCTGCACGAACACGGTGCCGATTCCGGCCGCCAAACGGGTGCCGAAGCTGCAGGTGCTCTCCGTCGCGCCGGCACTGGCCGAGGCGATGCGCCGGATTCACAACGGCGAGTCGGTCAGCGCCCTGTTCGGCTGACCGGATCGTCCACCCCGGCCCCGGACGCCGCAGTCTCGGACACCCCGGCTCCGGACGCCGCAGTCTCGGACAACCTGAGGCTGATCCGTACCGTGGTGCCCTCCGTGCCGGTGGCGACCGCCATGGTGTCGGTCAACCGCTCGGTGAGCCACAGCCCCCAGCCGCCCGCCGTGTTCGGCGCTGGGCGGTCCCGGTTGCGCAGCCGGTCGGACCCGATGCCCTGCCCGTTGTCGGCGACCTCGCAGTACATCGACTGTGTGTCACGCCACATCCGCAGCCAGCCCTGGCCGCCGCCGTGCCGGACCGCGTTGGTGATCAGCTCGTTGACGGCCAGCACGAAATCGTCGAGCCGCTGGCCGCTCATCCCGGCCGAGCCGGCGCACGATGCGACGTGGTGTCGCAGGTCAGTGACCTGCGACCGGTCGAAGGCCTCGCTGAGCAGATCCATCGGGTCGATAGGCACGACCGTACGCGATGACGGGGGATCTGCGTCGGTCATGGCCCATCCGGCTGCTGATCGTCAGTGCTTTCGCGGCATTCTCACCCTACGTTGACCTGTGGGGAAATGCACATCGGTCCGGGCGTGTCCGGCCGCCCAGCCCTCGCCGGCCGCCCGGCTGTGTGCCATCGTCGGCGGGTGCGGCAGAGCCCCGCCCCGGTGGGCACCCTGATCGTCCCGTTGTGGCGGGCCCTCGCGGTGTTCCGGTTCACCGCCCTCGGCTATGTGCTGGTGCTGTACGTGCGCAACGTAGCCGACTACGCCCATCCGCTCGTCGCCGTCCCGGTCCTGCTCGGCATGATCGCCTGGACGGTCGCCGCCACCTGGGCGTACGCCCGGCCCCGACTGCGCCGCTGGCCGCTGCTCGCCGTCGACCTGTTCGTGGCGTTGGTCCCGCTGCTGGTCAGCCCATGGATCATCGGGCGGCCCGCGTTGGTCGACGGAGTGCCGACCATCGCGGTTGCCTGGCTGGCCGGTCCGGTGCTGGCCTGGGCGGTCGCCGGCGGCCGGCGGCTCGGGGTGACCGCTGCCCTGGTGCTGACCGCCGCCGACCTCGCGGTTCGGGACCGGCTCACCGAGTCGTCGGTCACTCCCGGTGTGCTGATGCTGCTGGCCGGCATCGCCGTCGGGCACGTGGCCCGGCTGATCGGCGCGGCCGAGGACCGGTTGCAGCGGGCGGTCGAGCTGGAGGCGGCGACCCGGGAGCTGGCCGCCGCGACCCGGGAGCGGGAACGGCTGGCCCGCGACATCCATGACTCGGTGCTGCAGGTGCTGGCAATGGTTGCCCGGCGCGGGGCCGACCTCGACGGCGAGGCCGGTCAGCTGGCCCGGCTCGCCGGGGAGCAGGAGGCCGCGTTGCGGGCGCTGGTCACCAGCCGGGTCACCGTACCGCCGGACAAGCCCGCCGCGACGGTGGCGTTCGACGCCGGGCCGGTCGACCTGCGGTCCGTGGTCAACGGGTACGCGTCGTCGCGGGTCTCGGTCGCCACCCCGGCCGACCCGGTGCTGCTGCCCGGTCGGCTCGCCGCCGAGCTCGGCGCGGCGCTCGGTGCCGCGGTCGACAACGCGGTGCGCCACGGCGGTCCGCAGGCGCGGGTGTGGGTCCTGGTCGAAGAGGAGCCGGACGCGGTTACCGTGTCGGTCCGGGACGACGGGTGCGGCATCCGACCCGGTCGGCTGGCGGAGGCGGCCGCGCAGGGTCGGCTCGGGGTGAGCCAGTCGATCGAGGGGCGGGTCGCCGAGATCGGCGGCACGGTACGGGTCGTCTCGCAGCCCGGCGCGGGCACCGAGATCGAGCTGCGGGTGCCGAGCCCGGATACGACGGCGGAGGAGTACGGGTGACGGCAAGTGGGGCAGCGGGCGCGGGGGAGCCGATCCGGGTGATGGTGGTCGACGACCACCCGATGTGGCGGGAAGGGGTGGCCCGGGACCTGGCCGAGGCCGGCCACGAGGTGGTCGCGACCATTGGGGAGGGACGCCAGGCCGTGCGGATCTGCGCGGCGGCCCGACCCCAGGTGGTGGTGCTGGACCTGCAGCTGCCCGACATCTCCGGGGTGGAGGTGATCCGCGGCATGCTGGCCGAGCAGCCCTGCGTACGAGTGCTGATGCTGTCGGCCAGCGGAGAACAGCAGAGCGTGCTCGACGCGATCAAGGCCGGCGCGACCGGCTACCTGCTCAAGTCGGCCGGCCCAGAGGAGTTCCTCGACGCGGTCCGCCGGACCGCGACCGGGGAGCCCGTCTTCACGCCGGGCCTGGCCGGACTGGTGCTCGGCGAGTACCGCCGGCTGGCCGCTACCGCGCGACCCGCCGGGGACGAGCCCCGGCTCACCGACCGGGAGACCGAGGTGCTGCGACTGGTCGCCAAAGGGCTGTCGTACAAGCAGATCGCCGGCCGGCTGGGGCTGTCCCACCGGACGGTGCAGAACCACGTGCAGAACACCCTGGGCAAGCTGCAGCTGCACAACCGGGTGGAGCTCACCCGGTACGCGATCGAACAGGGCCTCGACGACTGACCGACTGGCCGGCCGGGCCGGCCGCTGCTGTCAACGGTCGATCGGGTGGTCCTCGGGGGCCTCGGTCTCGTGCACCGCCAGCTCCTCGGCACTGGCCCCACCACCGGCGGCCCCGGCGTCGGCCGCCACCGAGTCCGGTTCCTCGTCGGTGTGCGCCCCCTCGTCGGCTTCCACCAACCGTCCCACCGTCCCGTTGTCCGCCCCACCGAGCCGGCCGTGGTCGTAGATCGAGACCGGTGAGTCCGGATCTGAGTACGGGCCGGGGTCAAGCACGTCGGCGTCGCGTTGCGCCTGGGCGGCGGCCTGTTCGCTGTTGGCCTCGTCGCCGAGCGCCTGGTCGACCGGCCCGCTGAGTGGATCGTCAACCGGCCTGCCGAGCGCCTCCCGGGCGAGTTTGTAGTCCAACGACTCCCCGTCGAGCTGCTCCTGGGCGGTGTTGCCAAAGTGGTCCACCGCCACCGGCACGTCGCCCGGGATGCTCTCCGGGTCCGGGCCGTCGGCCTCGCGGCCGCTGGCCACGTCGTCGTACGCGGTCGAGTCGTCGTCCGCGGTCTGCGGGATCCCTTCGGACTCCGGGTCGGAAACCGGCGCGGGGAAGTCGTCTGTACGCATGCCGTCCCATTACCCGGGTCGGTGGCGGTCACACACCTGGTTGGGGCGGGTCGGGGCGGCGTCGCTCCGGCGGCGGCCTTTCGTCACCGTCCGCGCCGGTCGGCACGGTCGGGTCGCCGACCGGCGCTGCCGGCGTCGCCGTGGTCCGACCGGCCGGCACCTGGTACGGGTGCGAGGCGGTGGTCGCCGATGATCCGCTCACCACGCCGGCGGCGAATTCCTCGTCCGCAGGGCGCCCCGGGTGGTACCCGAGGTCGGTCCCGGGCCGTTGGCCGGCCGGCGCCACCGCGGGCCGTACCCGTACCGGCCCGGTGGCCGCCGGGTGCGTCGCCGGCTGGTCCACCGCGGCGCCGGCTGTCGGCTGGTCCACGGTCGGCCCCGTCGTGACGTCGGTTCCACCGGACCTGGTCCGCCTGCCGACCAGGTAGCCGACCGCCACCCCGGCCAGCAGCAGGGCGAGCCGGGCCGGGCCGGTCGAACTGTCGCGCCGTACCACTGTCAGTCTCCGTCCTGTGGATGGTCCGCCGGATCGATGGCTGCCCAGACGAGTTTGCCGCCTCGCAGCCGGGTGCAGCCCCACCGCAGCGCCACCGAGTCGACCAGCTGCGGCAGCTCCCACCGGCGACAGCCCTCGGCGAGCAGCGACCGCGTGCCGGTCCAGCACCCCGACCAGCCGGATCACCGGATCGGTCGGGTCACACTCCAGCGCGCATCGCAGGTCGGTAGGCACGTTCCTCCTCCCGGCGCCCCGCACCAGCCCGGCGCTGCGGACGACAGCACCGATCGTCCGCCGTCCCGACGTACCCGTTGGGCGGAAGCGGCTGCTCTGCGTCCAGTCGCTGCCATGCGTACGGGTACCCCGATTTGGGCGTGTCATACCACCGGTGTGGGTCGTCGCACCTCACCCGTGGCCCTCACCCGAGGGTGGTGCTCGTCGGAACCGGAGGAATCCTCGTACCGCAGGGGTTAGAAAGAACCGCTAGCACCCGTGACGAGCAACGGAGGTGAAGATGCGCGTCGGTCTGGTGTCTGCCCACGACGGAGCTGCGATGGGTCACCCCGTACACCGTGACCTCGCACAGCGTGACCGCGCACAGCGTGACCCCGGACGTCTCGACACCGCCGGGCAGCCGGTCACCGGCACCCGGCAGCACATCGCCCGGCTCGCCACCGAACTGGCTGCTCTCGGTCACGAGGTCCGGGTCTACCAGCGGCGGACCGGGCCGGGCGAGCCGGACGGCGAGTCGTCGGACGGCTACCAGCTGATCCGGGTGCCGGTCGGTCCGCCGACCCGGCTGGGCACCGCCGACCTGCTGGCCCACCTGCCGGAGTTCAGTCGCTGGCTGGCGGGTCAGTGGGACGACGGGGAGTGGACGCCGGACGTGGTGCACGGGCACTTCTGGCCGGGTGGTCTCGCGGCGGCCAGCGCGGTCGGCCGCAGCCGGATCCCGCTGGTGCAGACCTTCCACAGCATCGGTAGTCAACAGCAGCGGCAGCTGGGTACCGGCTACCAGGGTCCGCGGCAACGGATCGCGCTCGAGCAGGCGCTGTGCCGGGTGGTCGACGCGGCCGTCGCGCAGTGCACCGAAGAGGTGGACGAACTGGCTCGGATGGGACGTGACCGCGCATCGGTCGCGATGATCCCACCTGGAGTGGACACCACACGGTTCGCGCCAGACCCCGCGCCGCCGGTACGGCGGCGTCGCCGGCTGCTCGCCGTCGGCGACCTCACCCCCGGCTCCGGGCATGACGAGCTGATCGGCGCGCTCCGGCTGGTCGGCGACGTCGACGTGCTCATCGTCGGCGGGCCCGACCGGGCCGAGCTGGTTGGGCATCCGGACGCCCGGCGGCTGCGGGATGTGGCCACCCGGTACGGGGTGGCCGACCAGATCGAACTGCTCGGGGCGGTACCGGCCGGGGAGATGCCGCAGCTGTACCGGTCGGTCGACGTGGTCGCCTGCACCAGTCGGTACGTGCCGGTCGGCACGGTGGCATTGGAGGCGATGGCGTGCGGCGTGCCGGTGGTGGGGTACGCCCACGGCGGGGTGGCCGACTGCGTGGTGGACGCGGTGACCGGTCGGCTGGTGCCGCCCGGCGACGTCCGGGCGCTCGGCGTCGCGCTGCGGCGGCTGCTCGCCGACGAGGCCGAGCGGTTCGCGTACGGGCACGCGGCCGTCGACCGGGTCCGGTGCCGGTACGGCTGGGACCGGACCGCTGCCGCCATCGAACGGCTTTACCAGCGGGTGCTCGGGTCGCGCCACGGCGGCCCGGTGCCGGCCGGGTCGAGCGGCGTCGTCTCGGGGCAGTTGCCCGACGGTGATTCGGTCGAGCCGGTCGACGTGGAGATCGATCTGGCGGCGATCGATGCCACGGCGCCGCTGGAGGCGACCGCGCCGGCGGAGGCGACCGCCACGCCGGTCCGGGCCGGCTGACCTGTGCTGTCGGTGTCTGGCCCGCCGCTGACCCTAACCGGCCGGCCTGCCCGGCCTGGGCCGCCGGCCCAGGCCGGCTGTGCCGTCTCGGGTGCGTGCTGAGTCGTCGCGTACCGGGTCAGGCCGAGCACGGCGGCCAGCGTGATGAGGAAACCGACCGCGGCCAGCCATTCGCGTCCGGGCCAGATCTTGTCGTTGAGTAGCAGCAGGCCGACGATGGCGGCCGGGACCGCGCCCGCCGCGTCCATCGCAGCGATGGCGGCGGTGACCGAACCGCGCTGCATCGCCAGGCCGATCAGCCACTGACCGATGGCTGAGTGCGCGATCAGCAGGTAGAGCAGCGGCTCGGTGACCAGGTCGCGGTAACTGGCGGTGCCGGCGAGCGGCCGGGAGGCGACCGCGGCGGCGGAGAAGGCGAACCCGGCGAGCAGTCCGAGCAGGACGGCCGCGGCCGGGCCGTCGAGTCGGGCCGCCCCGGCACCGCAGGCGGCGATCAGCAGGCCAGCGAGGGCGATGACGGCCACCGCACGGGGGCCGAGTGGGTGCGCCGGCGCGGGTCGGGCGGCGACGACCAGCGCGGTTACTCCGACCAGCAGCAGCACCAGCAGGACTACCTCGGCGGTCGGCAGCCGCCAGCCCAGGGTCAGTACCCCGAGCAGCGCCGTCACGCCGAGAGCGGCGGCCACGCTCGCCTGGACCAGGAACAGCGGCAGGTCCCGCCGGGCGAGGAAGGCCAACACGAAGGCGAGGCACTGGCAGCCGAGGCCGATCAGGTACACCGGCTGCCGGGCGAGTCGCAGCAGCAGACCGGGGTCGAAGCAGCGACGGACCGTGGTGCGGGCGGCGGCCACCGCCTGGAAGAGGTGTGCGACGCCGTACGTGGCAATCATCGCCGCGAGGAAACACCAACCGGTCGACGTCACCCGGCGAGGATAGACGGTCGCTCGATCTGCTCCACCTGAGACCGGCTGCGGTCAGCTGAGCCGGTGCAGCAGATCGGAGTGCAGCCTGCCGTTGCTGGCCACGGCGCTGCCGCCGGCCGGGCCGGCCCGGCCGGTCAGGTCGGTGAAGGTGCCACCCGCCTCGGTGACGATGGGGATCAACGCGGCCAGGTCCCACAGTGACAGCTCCGGTTCGACCATCGCGTCCACCGCGCCCTCGGCGACCAGCATGTAGCCGTAGAAGTCCCCGTAGGCCCGGCTGCGCCACACCGACCGCATGATGTCCAACATCGCCGGTAGTCGCCCGGACTCCTCCCAACTGGTCAGCGAGGAGTAGCAGAAGCTGGCGTCGGCGAGGCGGCGGACCCCGGAGACCTGGATCGCGGTCGCGGCGGCCGTGTGCCGTCCTGCGTACGCTCCGTGACCGATCGCGGCCCACCAGCGTCGGCCCAGCGCCGGTGCCGAGACCAGGCCGACCACCGGCTGGTCCCCCTCCATCAGGGCGATCAGCGTCGCCCAGACCGGTACGCCCCGGATGAAGTTCTTGGTGCCGTCGATCGGGTCGATCACCCACTGCCGGTTGCCGGGCCCCGCCGCCGCGACCGACGCGCCGAACTCCTCACCCAGCACGCCGTCCCGGGGTCTGGTCCGGGCCAGGGTGGCGCGCAGCGCCTTCTCCACGGCGGTGTCCGCGTCGGAGACCGGTGTGAGATCCGGCTTCGCTTCGACCCGCAGGTCGAGCGCCCGGAACCGGGCCATCGACATCGAGTCTGCGGTGTCGGCGAGTAGATGGGCGAGGGAGAGATCGTCGGCGTACCGGGCCATGGCGGGAAAGGTATCTGATTACTCACCGCAATGGTCGGATGTCCCACCGCGTAAGGTCCGGCCCGCTCACCCGCGGGTCGCGCTACGGCCGGTCTCGGTATCCCCGGACCGCGAGTCCAACAGCCGCCGGTACGACGCCAGCCGGCGCGGATCGGCGTTGCCGGCCGCCACCCAGCCGGCCAGCCGGCACTGGCCGGCGTCGCCGGTGTGCTCGCAGTTCGGCGGGCAGTCGAGGCTCCCCTCGACCAGATCGGCGAAGCCGTGCAGCAGGCTCTCGGCCGACACGTGGGCCAGCCCGAAACTGCGTACGCCGGGCGTGTCGACGATCCATCCGGGGTCGCCGGCCGGAACGACCCGCGCGTCGGCCCGACTCCCCGCACCGGCACCGTCGTCGGCCGACGTGTCGGCCTCGTCAGGCGACGCGCCGGAGTACGGCAGCCGCAGGGCTACCGCGCTGGACGAGGTGTGCCGTCCCCGGCCGATCGCGCTGACCGTGCCGACCGCTCGTAACGCCTCCGGCACGAGCCGGTTGACCAGCGTGCTCTTGCCTACCCCGGAGTGCCCGACCAGCACCGACAGTCGACCGGCCAGGCGGTGCCGCAGGTCGGCCAGGTCACTGCCGGGTCGGCACAGCACGTACTCCAGGTCGAGGTCCCGGTAGTAGTCGACGACCGGCGCCGGGTCGGCCAGGTCGGCCTTGGTCAGGCAGAGCAGCGGGTCGATCCCGGCGTCGTACGCGGCGACCAGGCAACGGTCGATGAATCCGGTCCGGGGCGGCGGGTCGGCCAACGCGCTGACGATCACCAGTTGGTCGGCGTTGGCGACGACCACCCGCTCCAGCCGGCCCTCCGGGGTGGTTTCGTCGTCGTCGGCGGTACGGCGCAGCACCGAGGCCCGTTCGTCGATCCGGACGATCCGGGCGAGACTGCCGGCGTCACCCGAGACGTCGCCTACCAACGCGACTCGGTCGCCGATCACCACCGCGCGCCGACCGAGCTCCCGGGCCCGCATCGCGGTCACCACCGGAGGCGGGTCGGCGACCGGCTGCGGAGCCTGCGGGCCGGTGAGTACGCAGCCGTAGCGGCCCCGGTCGACCGTGACCACGAAACCGTCGACCGCGTCGTCGTGCGCCGGCCTGGTGCGGGTACGCGGCCGGGACGACCGGCGCGGTCGTACCCGCACGTCGTCCTCGTCGTACTCCCTGCGCCTGCCGGCCAGGATCTGCTCCTCTCCCGTCGCGGTCAGTCTCCTGCCGCCACCGCCGACCATAGTGCCGGAAATTCCGGCAGCGTCTTGGCCGTGCACCCGACGTCGGTCAACTCGACGCCCGGCACCGCCAGGCCGAGCACAGCGGCGGCGTGCGCCATCCGGTGGTCGTCGTAGGTGCGGAACACTGCGCCGTGCAGCGGTTTGGGGGCGATCTCCAGCCCGTCGGGCAGCTCGGTCACCGCGGCGCCGAGCCCGGTCAGCTCGGCGGCGAGCGCCGCCAGCCGGTCGGTCTCGTGTCCACGGATGTGGGCGACGCCGGTCAGCCGTGACGGCGCGTCGGCGAGCGCGGCGAGCGCGGCGAGCACCGGAGTGAACTCGCTGACCTGGCGCAGGTCGACGGTGACGCCGCGCACCGTGCCGGTGCCCCGGACGGTCAGCCCGTTGCCGTCGACCGTGACCGAGCCGCCGAGCTGCTCGATCAGCTCGATCAGCAGGCCTACCGGCTGGGCGCTCTGCGCCGGCCAGTCGGCCAGCGTGACCGTGCCGCCGGTGACCAGCGCGGCGGCGAAGAAGGGCAGCGCGCCGGACAGGTCGGGCTCGATCGGCCAGTCCCGCCCGCGCAGTTCGCCCGGCTCGACCCGCCAGGTCTGTGGCACCGAGTCGTCCACCACCGCGCCGGCGGCGCGCAGCATCTCGACGGTCATCGCGATGTGCGGGGCGGACGGCAGCACCGCCCCGGTGTGTCGGACCAGCACCCCGCCGGTGAACCGGGGCGCGGCCAGCAGCAGCCCGGAGACGAACTGGCTGGACTTCGAGGCGTCGACCTCGACCGCACCGCCGGTGACCTGTCCGGTGCCGTGCACGGTGATCGGCAACCCGCCGGTCGGCGCGGCGTCGATGCGCAACCCGAGGTGGCGCAGGCCGTCGAGCAGCGGGCCGAGCGGGCGAGCCCGGGCTTGCGGGTCGCCGTCGAAGGTGACCGGACCGTCGGCCAGCCCGGCCACCGCCGGCAGGAACCGCATGATGGTGCCGGCGAGGCCGACGTCGACGTGTGTCGGGCCGTGCAGTGCGGCCGGGACGACCGGCCAGCGCTGCGCGGAGCCGGTCTCGATCCCGGTGCCCATCGCGGCCAGGCCGGCGGCCATCAGCGTGGTGTCCCGAGCCCGGAGCGGGCGGACGACGCTGCCGGGGGCGGTGCCGAGCGCACTCAGCACCAGGGCGCGGGCGGTCATCGACTTCGAGCCGGGCAGTCGGAGGGTGGACCGGATCGGCCCGGCGGCGCGGGGTGCGGTCCATGGCTGGTGCGGCGGGACACTGCTGAGTTCAGGCACCCGTACAGTGTGCCAACCACGCCGGGCCGACCAACTAGCCTGGGCACCATGTGCGGGCGGTACGCGACCACGCGCAGCGCGGCGGATCTCTCCGCGTTGTTCGAGGCGCTGGACGACACGGGCGGCTCGCTGGCGGCCGACTACAACGCGGCACCCACCGATCCGGTGCCCATCGTGCGGCTGTCCCGAGGTGACCGGACCGACCAGCCGCAGCCGGTAGCCGAGCCGGCGGTTGCCCGACGGGTGGTGAGCGTGGCCCGGTGGGGCCTGGTGCCGCCGTGGGCGGCCGACCCTCGGATCGGCACCCGCATGATCAACGCGCGGTCGGAGACGGTCGCGTCCAGTAGGGCGTTCGCGCCGTCGTTCGCCCGTCGTCGCTGTCTGGTGCCGGCCGACGGCTGGTACGAGTGGGTACGCCCGGCCGGTGTCCGGCGCGGTGGCGGGCAGCCGTACTTCATGACCCCGGTCGACGGCCGGGTACTGGCGTTCGCCGGTCTCTGGTCGGTTTGGGGCCGGCCGGACCCAATGATCACGAGCAGTGTGATTACCACCGCGGCGGTCGGGCCGCTCGCCGAGGTTCATGATCGAATGCCGCTGTTGCTGCCGGAGGACCGCTGGGCCGAATGGCTCGACCCGGAAGTGGACGGCACCGCCCTGCTGGCTGCGCCGAATGACAATTACCTGGACTGCATCGAGATTCGGCCGGTGGGTACGACGGTGGGCAACGTCCGTAACAACGGCGCTGAACTGGTGCGACGGGTAGCTCCGGGGAGCGGGTCGGGGCCGGCCGGTCCGGCGCCGCATCCGGAGCTCTTCTGAGCCTGCGGATGGTACCGCTCCCAGGCTCGGCGGTGACGCCGGGGTCCTACTTCCGGTGATCAGCCGACCGCGCGGGCGGGGGTTTGCCAGTGTTGGGACCGAATCGCCGGGACGTATTTTCCCCAGAATCGATGCAGGCCCTTGTCTATGCCTGCCGAAGTGCGATAGAAACCAGCGCCGACAGTGGATTCCGATTCGCCGCAAACCAACGACGTTGATCATTGTCTTAGATCCCACGGGGGAGGTGGGTAATGACCCGGGCGCGAATGCCCCGTCCACATGAGGTCGCAGCCGCGCGGCGCGACCCCAGGCTGCTCACAGCGATGGCGGAACGCCGCCTCGACGAAGCCTGGCGGACTCGCGGGGTCTGTCAGAGCGTCGACCCGGAGACGTTCTTCCCCGCGCCGAGCGAACCGGCCGATGCCGCAGTCGCGCTCTGCCGTACCTGTCCGGTCCAGGGGCCGTGCCTGGCCTGGGCACTCGACGCCGGGGACAGCCACGGCGTCTGGGGGGCGACGACCCCGCGGGAACGCCGAGCCATGCAGGTGGCCTGGCGGGGCTCCGGCGATGGTCCGGATCCCGGTCCGGTCGACGAAGCCGGCCCGCCGGTCCGCGACCGGTTACTCACCCTGGTGCCGCTGAGCTGATCGGGGCGTTGCCAGGCGGGTACGCCCGGCGACCACGGCACAATGGTCCGGTGAAGCGAAGCGACCCGGACCAGCCGAAGGCGATGGACCCGGGTGAACCGGTGGGCCGGGGCGAGCCGGCCGACCCGGGCGCACCCGTGGACCCGAGCGCTGACCGGCGGTCGGTGCCGACGCCGCGCGGCACCGCCTGGGTCGACCTGACGGTGCCGCCGGTGCCCCCGGCCGGTCTGCTGGTGCTCGGGCACGGTGCCGGCGGTGACGTGACCGCCGCCGACCTGTCGGCGCTGCGCTCGGCGGCGTCCCGGGCAGCGGTGGCGGTGGCCCTGGTCACCCAGCCGTACCGGGTCGCCGGTCGGCGGGCTCCCGCGCCGGCACACCACCTGGACGAGGCCTGGCATGCCGTGGTCACCGAGACGGTCGCCGGATTCACCCCCGCGCCACCGCTGATCGTCGGCGGACGGTCCAGCGGCGCGCGGGTGGCCTGCCGTACGGCTGCGGCGGTGCACGCCGACGCGGTCGTTGCCCTCGCCTTCCCGCTGCACCCGCCCGGGCGGCCGGAGCGGACCCGGGCGGACGAGCTCGACACCGGCCGGCCGACGCTGGTGGTGAACGGCGATCGCGACCCGTTCGGGGTGCCGCCCCCGGCGGCCGGCCGCGACGTGGTGATCAGGCCGGGTGAACGGCACGATCTGCGGGTCGACCCGGCCGGCACGGCCGACGTGGTGGTCGACTGGCTGGTCCGGCACGGCTGGGCAGGCCGGTGACCGCACGCCCCGGGCCGTGTCCGGTGCCCGGTAGCCGTCGTTGCATCGGATGTCCGCGACGCCGAGCCGGCGTCCGGAGCGCCGCGGTGGCGACACCGCCGCGGGAACTCCCAGGCCCTTCCCGGTTCCGGAGCCCGTCACCGGGTTCCGGGGCCGGGACGGGTTGGAATGCGTTACCACCCGGCCCGCGTTACTACCCCGGGAGCTCAGTCTCGACGAAGGGGTGGAACCGGTGCGCATCCACATACGCGGCGCGACGCAGCCCGCGGGCCAGCACGACGGGGGCCGTCGGCTGCGGGACGCCTTCGAATGGTCACCCGAGTTGCGGCCCCTGGAAGGGCTCGCCGCGCCGGGGCCGTTCCGACCCCATGGACCGGTCCGGCCGGCGTCAGCCACCCGGCGGGTCGGTGAGTCGACCTTGCGCCGGACAGGTCAGCCTGCCACACGACCGGTGAGTACGGGCACACCTGGCCGAACCGCGACGGCCGGTCAGCCTTTGCGCGTATCCTCGGCGGGACAGTCGAGGGGGGACGAGCGGTTGACCCGATCAGAGCGGACAGACGAGCGGCGCGCGCGGTTCGAGCGTGACGCATTACCCTTCGTCGATCAGTTGTACGCGGCCGGGCTGCGGATGACCCGTAACCCGGCCGACGCCGAGGACCTGGTGCAGGAGACGTACCTCAAGGCGTTCTCCGCCTTCCACCAGTTCGAGGACGGCACCAACCTCAAGGCCTGGCTCTACCGCATCCTGACGAACACCTACATCAACTCCTACCGTCGGCGGCAGCGCCAGCCGGTGCAGGCGCCGACCGAGGAGATCACCGACTGGCAGCTCGCCGCCGCCGAGTCGCACACCTCCAGCGGACTGAAGTCCGCCGAGACCGAGGCGCTGGAGCGGCTGCCGGACAGCGATATCAAGCAGGCCCTGCAGCAACTGCCGGAGGATTTTCGGCTCGCCGTCTACCTTGCCGACGTCGAGGGCTTCTCCTACAAGGAGATCGCCGACATCATGGGGACTCCGATCGGGACGGTCATGTCCCGGTTGCACCGCGGGCGGCGGAATCTGCGCGGGATGCTGGAGCGCTACGCCTCCGACCGAGGCCTCAACCGGGTCCATTCGACCAAGCCCGCCGCGGCCGGCCAGGAGGTGTGACGATCGTGCAAGGCGGTGACTCGTTCGACCAGGACTGCCGTCAGGTGCTCGCCGAGGTCTACCTGTACCTGGACCTGGAGTGTGCCGAGGAGCGGCGGGAACTCATCCGGCACCACCTCGACGAGTGCTCCCCGTGCCTGCGGGAGTACGGCATCGAGCAGGAGGTCAAGGCACTCGTCGCGCGTTGCTGTGGCAACGAGACGGCGCCGGCCGAGTTGCGGGACCGGCTGCGCGCCAAGCTCAGCGAGTTCGTGTTCGACACGGACTCGCGGGAGTACCTGCCGGACTGACCCTGCTGCGGGCCGCCGGTCGGGTGGCCCGACCGGCGACCCACCGGCATCAGGAGTTGGGGCGCTTGCCGTGGTTGGCGGCGCTCTTCTTACGTGCCTTCTTCTTACGAGCCTTCTTGGCCATCGGTCCTCCCGTCGGACGGTGTCTCCCGTAGACCGGGAGCTGACCCGTTGATGCTAGGCCGGTCCGGTGAGCGGCATGCGCGACGGGCACGTCATTGGATACCTTTCGCATGTCGCAACCGGCACATCGGGACGGGCCGGTGGTTACGGGACGGGCCGGCCGGTGGGCCGGCGCGAGGGATGGACCGGCCGGCGAGCCGGGCGTACGGAGGAGGGTCGGCCGATGGCCGAAGAGATCCGGGCCGAGATGGTAGCCAACGTCTGGAAGGTGGTGGTCGCCGCCGGTGACACCGTTTCCGACGGCGACACCCTGGTGATCCTGGAGTCGATGAAGATGGAGATCCCGGTGGTCGCCGAGTCCGACGGGGTGGTGCAGAAACTCGCCGTCGACGAGGGCGACGTGGTCCAGGAAGGCGACCTGATCGCGGTCATCGAATAGGTTTCTCGCGGACCGGTCGACTTCTTGCGGACCGGTCGACTTCTTGCGGACCGGTCGGACGGGAGATCGCGTGCGGCCGGACGGGGATCAGGCTCGGCCCAGCAACCGACGGATCAGACCGGGCCGGCGCTGGCGTGGGATTCGCGCCGACCGGCCGGCGATCCGGCGTGCTGTGCTGGCGGTGTCCGGGTCCAGCTCCGGGGTCGCCAAGGCCAGCTGGGCCAACGACCACAGGATCGGCACGGTACGGTGCCCGGCGACCTCCACCGCGTCGGCGAGCCGCTCCGCCACCACCCGGGCCACGTCCGGGCGTACCTCCGGATCCACCCAGGCGGCGGTGACCAGGGCGAACAGTGCGGCCTCGGCGGCCCAGTCCTCGACGCCCCAGGCCACGTCGACGAGCACCCGGCGCCGGGTCGAGCCGGGCCAGGGTTCGTCGGTGCGGTGGTGCAGCATGCCCAGGCAGGCCCACACCTGCACGCACCGCAGCCAGCCGGCCGGGTCGGTGCCGGCCGGATCCGCCGGCGGCGGTGGGTGTACCAGCAGGCCGAGCAGGTCGTCGGCGTCGAGGGTGGCCAGGATCACCGCGCTGTCGTACGCGGCCGGTGGGTGGTGCCAGACCGGCTGGGCGATCTGCCGGATGCGCTCGCACGCCTGCGGCGACGGGTGGTCCAGCGCCGGGTCGGCCTGCCAGCCGGCGTAGCGCCAGAGCTGCCGTACCGAGGTGCGGCGTGGCTGACGGGGATCCGGTGTCGGGGTCCGCTGCACGGTGACCGGTAGCCCGGGCAGGGCCGTTCCGAGCAGCCGCATCGCGCTGGGCGGCTCCGGCTGGCGCAGCGACAGCCGGGTCGGCACCAGCCCACGGGTGAGTGCCCGTTCGAGAGTGGCGACCACCGGTCCGCCGGCCGCCGGCAGCCGGGCCAGCCAGGGCCGGTCGTGACAGCACTCGGCCAGGTCATGGTGTTCGTGCGAGTCGTCCGGGTGGTCCCGCTGGAAGTCCGCCAGGGCGATCAGATGGCGCAGGTCGCCGTCCCGGCGGTAGCGCAGCCGGTACGCGGTGTGCACCGCGCAGTCGAAGGTGGGGTTGCGGGCCAGCGCCCGCTCGATCCAGTCGATCGCCTCGTCGAGGCGTCCCGCGTCGGCGAGGGTGCCGGCGATGTCGGCGTAGATGGACAGGTCGTCCGGGTCGTGGGCGCTCGCTCGGCGCAGGGCGGCGATCGCCGCACCGGTGCGCCCGGCGCTGCGGTACGCGTACCCGAGCCACACCTCGGCCAGCTTGGACGGCTCGGCGCGGACCCCCTGGCTCGCCCAGTCGAGCGCGGTGGCGATCTCCCCGAGCCGCCGGGCCAGCGCTGAACTGGCGCCGAGCAGCAGGCCGTGGTCGGGGTGTGCGGCGGTGGCGTGCCCGGCGAGCCGCAGGTACGGCAGCAGGGGCGGCCGGTCGGCGGCGGGTACCGGGTCCGGCACGCTGGCGCAGATCTGCATCAGCACGATGGCGATCTGGTCCGGGTCGAGCCGGGCCGGCAGGTCCTCGGCGCCAACCCAGGGCACCCCGGCCCAGTCCAGGGTCGGCGCGTGCCCGGTCGCGGCGGCCAGCAACTCGAGCCCTTCGCCGGCCCGGCCGGCGGCGGCCAGCAGATGCGCCCGGGCCACCACGGCACCGATGAAAACCTGCTCGTCCAGTGGGAACAGGTCGAGACCTCCGCCGGTGCGCGCAGCCAGCCGGGTGAGCATCTCATGCACCTCGGGCATGGTCGGCGCGTGCGTGATCGCACCGGCGACGTGGTCGGCGGCGTGCCGGTAGTCACCCTCGTCGAGTGCCATCCGGGCCAGTGCCAGCTCGCCCTCGGCCGCCAGCCGCGGGTCGTGCAATCCCTCGGACACGTTCTTCCGATCCTCGTAGCTGATCGTCCCCCCTGGCTCCGGCAGCCTAGGGCACGAAGCGCCAAACGTCGCACCCCTGCGTATTGCTGCTCGCTTCGTTGCCCGCAGCGGCTATAAAGTGCAAGAATGATCACCGTTCGAGCTGGACCGCGCAGACAGGGAGGCGTCGTGACGCAGCGGAAGCCAGTTTCGGACCAGCCTGGGACGGCTGGCGGGACAGGTACCGCCCGGCCTGGCATTGGGATGGCTGCCGACATCGCCGAACAGCCGACCGGATACGCCCGCCTGCTGCAGCCGGCGTACGCCAACCCGATCGCCGAGGTGGCGGCGGCGATCGCCGGCCGCCGCCCGCGTCACGTGGTGTGCACCGCCCGGGGCACCTCCGACCACGCCGCGCTGTACGCCGCGTACCTGAGCGAGATCCGGCTCGGGCTGCCCGCCGGGCTGGCCTCACCGAGCGCCGTGACCCTCTTCGGTGCCCGCCCCGACCTGCGGGACGCGCTCGTCGTCGGGGTCAGCCAGAGCGGCGGCTCACCGGACCTCGCCGAGGTGTTGGCGGTGGCCCGGGAGCAGGGCGCGCTGACCGTGGCGGTGACCAACACCCCCGAATCGCCGCTGACCGCCGCCGCCGAGCTCACCGTCGACATCGCCGCCGGCTTCGAGCGGGCGGTCGCCGCCACCAAGACCTACACCGCCGAGCTGCTCGCCCTGCTGATGCTGGTCGAGGGGATCCGCGCCGGTGACGGGGCGTTGCCGCCCGCCGAGCGGACCGCCCTCGACGCCCTGCCCGCGCTCGCCGAGCGGGTGCTGACCGATTCCACTGCCGCCGAGCTGGCCCCGCGCTACCGGTTCGCCGCCCGGCTGGTCACCACGGGGCGCGGGTACGGATACCCGACCGCGCGGGAGACCGCCCTGAAACTGATGGAGACGTCGTACCTGCCGGCGCTCGCCTTCTCCGGAGCCGACCTGCTGCACGGCCCGCTGGCGATGACCGACCCCGACGTACCGGTGCTCGCCGTGGTCGGCTCCGGGCCCGGCGGCACCGCCATGCGCGACGTGCTGCGCCGACTCGGCGAACGGCGGGCCGACGTACTCGCCATCGGGGCCGGGGCTGCCGCCATCGGGAGCGGCCCGACCGGCCCGGCCGCGGTGATCGGGGTGCCCGACGTCGATGAGCGGTACGCGCCGCTGCTGGACATCCTGCCCGCGCAGCAGTTGGCCCTGACTCTCGCGCTGGCCCGGGGCGAGGACCCGGACGCGCCCCGTGGGCTGGCCAAGGTCACCTCCACCCGGTGACGGCTGTGTCCGCGCCGCCGCCGCATGGCAGGCTACGAGGGTGTCCACCCTGCGTGATCTTGTCGAGGAGCACACCTCCCTGGGGCCGGTCGACATCGACCACCTGCACCGGCTCGCCGGAGAGTGGCAGCTACTCTCCGACCTGTCCTTCGCTGACCTGCTGCTCTGGGTGCCGGTCGACGCCGACAGCTCGTTCCTGTGCGTGGCCCAGGTGCGGCCCACCACGGCGCCGACCGCCTACCAGGACGACCAGGTCGGGCGGACGGTGGACGGCCCGGAGGTGGCGCACCTGACCATCGCCTACGACCAGGGTCGGATCTGGCGCGAGGGCGACCCGGTCTGGTACGGCAACACGCCGGCCCGGCACGAGGCGATGCCGGTCCGGATCCGCCCGGCCGTCGGGGAGACCGGGCGGGTGATCGCGGTGGTCGGCCGGGACACCAACCTGTCCACCGCCCGCAGCCCCAGTCAGCTCGAACTGAACTACCTGACCACCGCCGACGACCTCGCCCAGATGGTCGCCGACGGCACCTTCCCACCTGCTCGACACCCGGGCGAGACCACCTCGGCGCCCCGGGTCGGCGACGGGCTGATCCGGCTGGACGCCAGCGGCAAGACCACATACGCCAGCCCGAACGCCCAGTCGGCGTTTCGCCGCTTCGGCTTCTCTGCCCACCTGGTGGGTGAGGACCTCGCCGCGCTGTGCCACCGGCTCGCCGACGACCCGCTGGAAGGCACCGACGCGGCCAACCGGATGCTGGCCGCGCTGCGCGGCGAGGCGCCGGCCCGCAAGGAGATCGAGGCCCGTGGCGCCACCATGCTCACCCGGGCGCTGCCGTTGATGCCGGCCGGCGTGCCGATCGGTGCGCTGGTGCTGGTCCGCGACATCACCGAGGTACGCCGCCGGGACCGGGCGCTGATCACCAAGGACGCCACCATCCGGGAGATTCACCACCGGGTGAAGAACAACCTGCAGACGGTGGCGGCGCTGCTGCGGCTGCAGGCCCGTCGGGTGGAGCAGCCGGCGGCGCGGGCGGCCCTGGAGGAGTCGGTACGCCGGGTCGCGTCGATCGCCCTGGTGCACGAGACCCTCGCCATGTCCAGCGACGAGGCGGTTGAGTTCGACGGCATCCTGGACCGGGTCGCCAGCGCCGCCACCGAGGTCGCCGCCACCGAGGTCGAGGTGGTGATGCGCCGGGAGGGCACCTTCGGCGTACTGCCGGCGGAGATCGCCACCTCACTGGTGATGGTGCTCAACGAGCTGCTGCTCAACGCGGTCGAGCACGGCTTTTCCCCGGCCGGCGAGGGCGGCGGAGGGTCGCCGTCGGCCGCCGAGGTGATGGTGACGGTGCACCGGTTCCGCAAGCAGCTGCACGTAACGGTCGTCGATAACGGTCGGGGTCTGCCGGCGGAGTTTGACGCGACCGTGGGCGGCCGGCTCGGCCTGCAGATCGTGCGGGCCCTGGCCACCGGCGAGCTGCGCGGCACCATCGAGCTGCGCAACCGCGCGGGCGGCGGCACCGAGGCGGTGCTGGTGGTCCCGCTGACCCGCAGGTGATCCCCGGACCCCGTCGGCCCGCAGGTGAGCCGGCCCACAGCCCGCCCGTCATGTGGGACATTGGCTACGGTGCGCTGGTCTGACCGGTACGGATGTGGCAACATTCGTGCTATGACCGCTGCCGTTGAGCGCCGCTTCGTGGCCCGCCGCCACGTTGATTACGGCCGCGTCCGCAGCGCCATCTGTCCGGCCGACTGAGGCACGCCCGACCTTTTTGTGTTCCGGGCGGCATTCCGCGCCGGCCTCCTCCCTGGCCCACTCGTCGACGACGACGCAGGCGCCCGTGCCGCCCACCGAGATCGACCCGCAGACACGGAGGACGCCGCGATGGCGCGCAGCAGCACCCCGACCCGACCCGGCCGCCGGCGCGGCGAGGGACAGTGGGCGCTCGGGCACCGCGAGCCGCTCAACCCCAACGAGCGGTCCAAGAAGGACGACGATCCGCTCAATGTCCGGGCCCGGATCGAGACCATCTACGCCCACCGGGGGTTCGCCTCGATCGACCCGGCCGACCTGCGCGGCCGGTTTCGCTGGTGGGGCCTGTACACCCAGCGCAAGGCGGGCATCGACGGCGGGCGTACCGCCGTGCTGGAGCCGCACGAGCTGGAGGACGAGTACTTCATGCTCCGGGTGCGTATCGACGGTGGCCAGCTGAACCTGGCTCAGCTGCGTACCATCGCCGACATCTCGCAGCGGTACGCCCGAGACACCGCCGACGTCACCGACCGGCAGAACATCCAGCTGCACTGGATCCGGGTTGAGGACATGCCGGCGATCTGGAAGGCGCTTGATGACGTCGGGCTGGAAACCACCGAGGCGTGCGGCGACTGCCCCCGGGTCGTGCTCGGCAGCCCGGTCGCCGGCGTTGCCGCCGCCGAGAAGATCGACCCCACCCCGGCGATCGACGAGATCGTCCGCCGGTACGTGGGCAGCAAGGAGTTCTCCAACCTGCCCCGCAAGTTCAAGTCGTCGATTTCCTGGCTGGCCGACACGCCGTACGAGGTCAACGACATCTCGTTCGTCGGTGTCGATCACCCCGACCACGGCCCCGGGTTCGACCTGTGGGTCGGTGGTGGGCTGTCCACCAACCCGATGATCGCCCAGCGGCTCGGCGTCTGGGTGCCGCTGGCCGAGGTGCCGGACGTGTGGGCCGGCGTGGTCGGCATCTTCCGCGACTACGGCTACCGTCGACTGCGGCACCGGGCCCGACTGAAGTTCCTGGTCGCCGACTGGGGCACTGAGAAGTTCCGCGAGGTGCTGGAGAAGGAGTACCTGGGCCGCACCCTGCTCGACGGGCCGGCTCCGGAGCTGCCGGCCAAGCCGATCGACCACATCGGGGTGCACCCGCAGGCCGACGGCCGCCGCTACGTCGGGGTCGCTCCGGTGGTCGGGCGGGTTTCCGGCAGTCAACTCGCCGCCTTGGCCGACCTGGCCGCCGAGCACGGCTCGGACCGGGTACGGCTCACCCCGTACCAGAAACTGCTGGTGCTCGACGTCGCGCCGGACCGGGTCGAGTCGCTGGTCACCGGGATGCGCGCGATCGGCCTGGAGGCCAGGCCGTCCACCTGGCGGCGCGGCACGATGGCCTGCACCGGGATCGAATTCTGCAAGCTGGCCATCGTCGAGACCAAGCGGCGCGGCGAGGAGCTGGTGGCTCACCTGGAGCAGCGACTGGCCTCGGCCGGCCTCGCCGAGGACGCCGACATATCGATTCACATCAACGGCTGCCCGAATGCCTGCGCCCGAACCCAGGTCGCCGACATCGGGCTCAAGGGCCAGCTGGTCGTCGGGCCGGACGGCCAGCAGGTCGAGGGTTACCAGATCCATCTCGGCGGTGGCCTGGGCATGGCCCAGGGGCAGACCGCCGGCTTCGGGCGCAAGGTGCGGGGTCTCAAGACCACCGCCGACGAGCTGCCCGAGTACGTCGAACGCGTGGTCCGCCGCTACCTGGCCGGCCGTACCGACGGCGAGACGTTCGCCAGGTGGGTCGTCCGGGCCGACGAGGAGGAGTTGCGATGAACGAGCGAGGTGAGGTGTGGTGAGCACCGGGACACGCGCGGCACCGCTCTACTGCCCCTACTGCGGAGAGGAGAACCTCCGCCCGCACGCCGACGCGCACACCGCCTGGGAGTGCCACGACTGCGCCCGCGTCTTCACCGTCAGGTTCACCGGACTGCTGGCCCGCAGGGAGGTGTCCCGATGAGCCCGGTGCTCGCCGCCGACCTGAACCTGATCCGGCTCGGCCCGGCCGCCGACCGGCCGCCGACCCGGCGCAGCCCTGCCGAGCTGCGGGCTCTCGCCGAACACGCCGGTCGGGAGTTGGCGGGCGCGCCGGCCGAGGAGGTCGCCCGGTGGGCGGTGCAAACCTTCGGCGACCGGTTCTGCGTGACCAGTTCGATGGCGGACGGAGTGCTGGCGCATCTGGTCTCCCGGGTGGCGCCCGGCGTCGACGTGGTCTTTCTCGACACCGGTCTGCACTTTCCGGAGACGCTGCGGGTCCGCGATCAGGTGGCCGCGACCATGCCGGTGAACTTGCGGTCGATCCGGCCCCGGATGACCGTCGGCCAGCAGGACGGTGAGTTCGGTCCCCGGCTGTTCAACCGGGCGCCCGACGAGTGCTGCGCGCTGCGCAAGGTCGAGCCGCTGGAGCGGGCGCTCGGCGACTATGACGCCTGGGCCGCCGGGCTGCGCCGTGACGAGTCGCCGACCAGGGCCAACACCCCGGTGGTCGGGTTCGACGCCCGACGCGGCCGGGTCAAGGTGAATCCGATCGCGGCGTGGACCCAGGCGGACGTGGACGCCTATGTGTCCCGGTGGAACATCCCGGTCAACGAGCTGTTCAAGCAGGGCTATACCTCGATCGGCTGCTGGCCGTGCACCCGGCGCACCACCGCCGGCGAGGACCCACGGGCCGGCCGCTGGGCGATGTTCGAGAAGACTGAGTGCGGCCTGCACTCATGACCGGACCGATCGTGCTGGTGGCGCACGGCAGCCGGGACCTGCGGGCCGCGACGGTGACCCGGGCGCTGGTTCGGGCAGTAGCCGCAGCCCGGCCGGGGGTCGACGTCCGGGCCTCCTACCTGGACCACGCCGGACCACGCCCCGGGACGGTACTGGCCGACCTGCAGGCTGCCGGCTATCCGGAGGCGACGGTGGTGCCGCTGCTGCTGACCGAGGCGTTCCACGGCCGGACGGACATTCCCGAGGTGGTGCGGGCCGCGTACCGGGACGGGTTGCGGATGCCGGTGACGACGACGCAGGTGCTCGGCCCGTCGGTCGGCTCCGGCGCGGTGGACCCGCTGTTGACGGCCGGGCTGCGGCGGCGACTCGCCGAGGCCGGCTCCGGCTGGGACGCCGTGGTGCTGGCTGCCGCTGGCACCCGGTCGGCTGCAGCCCGGGAGACGGTGGCGGTGGCCGCGACGGCGTTCGGTGCCGAGGTCGGGGTGCCCTGCGTCGAAGGGTTCGCGTCGGCGGCACCGCCGACCGCCGGGGCGGCGGTCGAGACCCTGCGTGCGGCGGGTGCCCGGCGGGTCGCGGTGGCCGCGTACTTCTTGGCACCGGGCCTGCTCTACGACACGGCGATGGCGTCGGCCCGGCAGGCCGGCGCGGTCTGTGCGGCGGCACCGCTGGCCGGCGCGCCGGAACTAGCCCGGCTGGTACTGCGGCGGGTCGACCGGGTGGCCGCGCCGGTACTGATTAAGTGAGGCGCCGCGCACCGCAGCGGTTGCCGGGTCACGGCAGCCGGAGTGCAGGTACGTACGACGGCGCCCCGGGGACAGCCCCGAGGCGCCGTACGAACGTCGCTTGGTGGTCGTCGGGTGGGTCAGGCAGTTTGAGCGCGCAGGACGCGCAGTCCGCCGCGACGCTTGACGGCGCGCCGCTCCTCTTCACTCATCCCGCCCCAGACGCCAGCGTCCTGTCCGGACTCCAGCGCCCACTGCAGGCACTGGTCGGTCACGGAGCAGCGCCGGCAGACAGCCTTGGCCTGCTCGACCTGCAGGATCGCGGGGCCGGACGTCCCGATCGGGAAGAACAGCTCCGGGTCCTCGTCGCGGCAGACAGCATGGTGACGCCAGTCCATGGCGGCAACACTCCTCATTCTGGATCGGTGGCGGTAAATGCTCCGGTTTTTCTTTATGCGCCCGCGCAGTCGGCCACAACGGATTGCATCCGTCGGATCGGCAGCGCGTGAGCAGGCGTAAGCCTGTGGAACGTTGCTCCTAGCTGCCGCGTGGCGAGCGCATCCAGGCAACGTCCCGGGTGAATCGGTCCGCTTGTGAATACTTTCACGAACCCCTGCGATGTCAAGGGTAGCGCTCAGAAAAAGTCCAATCGGGTGAGCAACGTCACGACCTATTTGTCCGTTTTCTGACGCTCACCGACACCCGGAGTGCGACAGTTGAGAATCAATGTAGTACGGTCCGCGCCACAGTGCAGGCATTTCAGCCCCGTGTCTTCCGTGCCTCCGGTCACGCTCCGCAGTCGAAGCTCAGTTACGGAGCGTGTCAGAAGACCACCCGCAAGGCCCCTCGGACCGCCGTGAAACGGACTTTGAGCCGCTCCCCGAGATAATCGCCGTCGAGTTGGAAGGCCTGCGGTTGTGTTGCGGATAGCGTAAATTCGGACAAATCGTGCAGTTGGACGAGTTGGCGGCCGCGTGGATCCGGTCGGCTGGCGGCGATCTGGGCGAGAGTGCGGGTGGTGCTCGGCACATGCAATTGGCGAAGCGCCATCACGTCCAGGCCGAGATCGAAGGACGCCTCCGGATTCGGATTGATCGCCCGTTCACCTAAGAAGGTCCACGGCGCGGTGTTCTGGACCACGACGGTGGCGAGTTCGGCCGCCACCGGCTCGCCGGCCCGCTCCAACCGAATAGCCGGATGCCGCCGGTCCATGCCAATGAAGAACTCGCTGACCATCGAACGCAGGTAGAGCCCGACGGTCGACCGGCGCCCGCGCAGCCGGGCCCGCTCGACCTGCCGGATCACCGCCGCGTCCAGCCCCAGCCCAGCGCAGAAGGTGAAGTACCGGCCGTCGGCGCGGCCCAGACCGACGGTACGGAACCGCCCGGTCCGCAGACCCTCCAGCAGTACACTCGTCGCCTCCGGCCACTGCGGCGGCAGCCCCACCGCACGGGCGAAGACGTTCGTCGAGCCGAGCGGCACCACCGCCAGCGCCGGCAGCCGGTCCGCCGCCGGACCCGGCAGCGTCTCCCTCGCCGGAGCAGACGTCATCAGGCCGTTGACGGCCTCGTTCACGGTGCCGTCGCCGCCCAGCGTGACCACCACGTCAAAGTCGTCCTCAGCGGCCGCCCTGGCCAACGCGACGGCATGCCCGCGCCGGTGGGTGGACGCCACCGACAGGTCGACTTCGCTGCGCAGCGCCCGGACGATCACGTCCCGGGTGCGCTCGCTGGTGGTGGTGGCCTTCGGATTGACCACCAAGAGGGCCCGCATGGGCGGCACTTTATCGCGAGCTGTCGCGGGTATCGTGACGCCGTGACCATCGACGCACAGCCCACACCGGCGACCCTGCGGTGGGCGGTGTGGGCGTTGGCCGGGGAGGCGGTGGCCGTCGGGCTGGTCGCCGGCTACCTCGCGTACCAGGACGTCACCAGCGCCGCGACCGACCTCGTCTCGGCGCTGATCGTCACCGGGTTCGCCGTCGGCGGCGCGGTGCTGCTGGCGGTGCTGGCGCGTGCCGTGGCCCGCCGCCGCAGCGCGGCGCGGGCACCGGGCATCGTCGCGCAGTTGATGCTGCTACCGGTCGGCTATTACATGATCGTCGGCGGCCTGGCCTGGCTCGGCGTACCGCTGATCGCCCTCGGTCTGTTGGTGACGGCGCTGCTGGTGGCCCCGCCGACGACCCGGGCCTTCGGGCTGGAGTGACCAACCGAACACCGGCGGGACAACCGCCGGTGGAGAACTTTTTGCGGGGTCAGCGGCCGCCGGACCGGCGGGTGAGCAGTCTGATGCTGGCCTGGCCGCTGCTGGCGGTCGCCGACGCCGAGCTGGTCAGCGCCCGGAGCACCTTCCAGGCGAAGGAGGAGTCCGGTGGCAGTCGGGCACCGCGTACCGTCGCGACGGCGACCTCGACGGTCAGCGCGTCGTCGGTCACCGAGAACCGGCACTGCAGGTCCGCGTCGCGGGCGGCGACGGCGAGCAGCATGGCGCAGGCCTCGTCGACCGCGATCCGTAGATCCTCGATCTCGTCCAGCGCGAAGTGCAGGCGTGCGGCCAGCCCGGCCGTCGCGGTACGCAGCACGCTCAGGTAGCCGCCGTCGGCAGGCACGGTGAGCAGCACCACGTCATCGTCGACGGTCGGCTCGGATTGTGTGACCAGCGAACTCATCCCGGATACCCCCGCCTGGACTCTACCGGTTGACGTCTATCCCTGCGGTGTCATCCGGAGTGATTCGTCGTCCGACCGAGCCGGGCGGGTGGTACGCGGCACCTGCCACGCCTCGGCTGTGGCAGGGCGGCTCGTGCCCGGCGGAACCGGCCGGCCGGTGCGCATCGCGCACCGGCCGGCCCGACAGATCATGCCTGCTTGGTCTCCCAGAAGATCTTCGCGATCTCGTCGATCTTGACCAGCAGCTCGTCCGCCTTGGCCGGGTCGACCGACGCCTTGGTCCCACCGCCGCCACCGGCGAGCTTGGTAGCCTCGTTGAACAGCTGGTGCAGCTGCGGGTACTTCTCGAAGTGCGGCGGCTTGAAGTAGTCGGTCCAGAGCACCCACAGGTGGTGCTTGACCAACTCGGAGCGCTGCTCCTTGATGATCAGCGCCCGGGTGCGGAACTCCGGGTCGGTGTTCGCCTGGTACTTCTCCGCGATCGCCTTGATGGATTCAGCCTCGATCCGGGCCTGCGCCGGGTCGTAGACGCCACAGGGCAGGTCGCAGTGGGCGCTGACCACCGTGCGCGGAGTAAACATGCGTAGAAGTCGCATCAGGACCCTCCGTGTGTTGGCCGGCGGCACGATCGCCGGCACGCGTAAGCTGGAGGATGATCCTCCCTGCCGACCCTATCGCGCATCGGGCTCGCGGACCTGGCGGGAGGTGCAAGTGCTTTCACCACTGTTCGCCGTGCTCGTGCACGGACCATCGATGGCCCCTACCTTGCGGCACGGCGACGCGCTGCTGGTCCGCCGGGGCGGGCGGGCGGTCCGCCCGGGGGACGTGGTGGTCGCCACCTTCCGGTCGCGTCCCGGACTGCTGGTGGTCAAACGGGTGGTACGGGCCGAGTCCGGCGGTTGGTGGTTGCGCGGGGACAACGATCTGGTGACCGACGACTCACGCGCCTTCGGTGTGGCCGACGTGCGTGGCCGGGTGCTGTGTCGCTACTGGCCGCGGCCACGCCGGGTGGGCCCGGGTCGCCGACTGCTGTGAATCACTTCGCAGGAAATCGTGCTGTGTGACACTATGCTCGACACGGAATCCGGGTGACCCCCGCAGCGCCTCGCCGGTCAACGCTGACCTCGCGCCGAGCCGGCGGCTATTTGTCACGCTCAACGGCTCTGGAGTCACCATGTCTACTGTGGCAATTTCTGACCCGGTCTTCGACCTGCATCGGGGCGGCAAGATGGCGATCATGCCCACCGTCGCGCTGGCCGACCGGGAGGACCTTTCACTCGCGTACACGCCGGGGGTGGCCCGGGTGTGCGAGGCGATCGCCGCCGATCCGACCCTGGTCGACGACTACACCTGGGTGTCGCACACGGTCGCGGTGGTCACCGACGGCACCGCGGTGCTTGGCCTCGGTGACATCGGCCCACGCGCCGCGATGCCCGTCATGGAGGGCAAGGCGGTGCTGTTCAAACAGTTCGGTGACGTCGACGCGGTGCCGATCTGTCTGGACACCCGGGACATCGACGCGATCGTGGCGACGGTCACCGCCCTGGCGCCATCGTTCGGCGGGATCAACCTGGAGGATATCAGCGCGCCACGCTGCTTCGAGATCGAGCGCCGCCTCGACGAGGCGCTGCCGATCCCGGTCTTCCACGACGACCAGCACGGCACTGCGATCGTGGTGCTGGCCGCCCTGCGCAACGCGGTCGCCCTGCTGGACCGCAAGCTCGGCGACCTGCGGGTGGTGATCAGCGGTGCCGGCGCGGCCGGCGTCGCGGTGACCCGGATGCTGATCGCCGGCGGCGTCGACCCGGCGAAGACCGTGGTCTGCGACTCGCGCGGCATCATCCACTCCGACCGGGCGGACCTCACCGGCGTCAAGGCCGAGCTGGCCGCGATGACCGCCGCCTGTGCCGGTGGCATCGCCGACGCGCTGGTCGGCGCCGACGTGCTGATCGGCCTCTCCGGTGGGCAGATCGACGAATCGGCGGTCGCCGGCATGGCACCCGGCGGGGTCGTCTTCGCGCTGGCCAACCCGACGCCGGAGGTCCACCCGGAGATCGCCCACCGGTACGCCGCCCTGGTGGCCACCGGCCGCAGCGACTTCCCCAATCAGATCAACAACGTGCTGGCCTTCCCCGGCGTGTTCCGGGGGGCCCTGGACGCCGGTGCCACCCGGATCACCGAGGGGATGAAGGTGGCCGCCGCCGACGCGATCGCCGGCGTCGTGGCCGACCTGCTGCAACCGGAGGCGTTCGTGCCGTCGGCACTCGATCCTCGGGTCGCGCCGGCGGTCGCCGCGGCGGTCGCCGCCGCCGCCCGCCGCGACGGCGTCGCCCGTCGCTGACCTGCCGTGCCGGCCGGAACGCACGGCGCGCCGGCCGGCACCACGGCTGCTAGCGTGCGGTGCATGCGAGCTGTCTTCGCCTCGACCGTCGACGCCGACGACCCGCTTGCCGCGCTGCGCGTCGGTGAGCTGCCCGAACCGGACCTGCCCGCCCCGGACTGGACGGTGGTCGAGGTCCGGGCCAGCTCCCTTAACCACCACGACCTGTGGTCGCTGCGCGGCGTCGGGCTGCCCGCCGACCGGCTGCCGATGATCCTCGGTTGTGACGCCGCCGGGGTCGACGACGCCGGCAACGAGGTCGTCGTCCACTCGGTGGTGCCCGATCCGGCGGACCCGCGCGGCATGTCGATCCTGTCCGAGCGCTACCCGGGCACGTTCGCCGACCGGGTAGCGGTGCCCCGGTCGAACCTGATCCCGAAACCCGCCGGGCTGACCTTCACCGAGGCGGCCTGTCTGCCCACCGCCTGGCTGACCGCGTACCGGATGCTGACCACCCGGGGCCGGGTCGACCAGGCCGAGTCGGTGCTGGTCCAGGGGGCGGGCGGTGGGGTGGCGACCGCGGCCGTGGTGCTGGCCGTCGCGTTGGGCAAGCGGGTCTACGCGACCAGCCGGGACGCCGAAAAGCGGGAGCGGGTGGCCGCGCTCGGTGCCACCGCCCTGGCGCCGGGCAGCCGACTGCCGGAGCGGGTCGACGTGGTGATTGAGACCGTCGGTGCGGCCACCTTCGACCATTCGATGAAGTCCGCCGCGCCCGGTGCCCGGATCGTCGTGTCCGGTGCCACCAGCGGCCACCTGCCCGCCGTCGACCTGCGCCGGGTGTTCGCCATGCAGCTGGAGATCCTCGGCACCTCGATGGGCACTCCCGACGAGCTGCGGGATCTGCTGGCGCTGTGCGCGCAGCGGGGCATCCGGCCGGTCGTCGACACCGAGTACGGCTTCAGCGAGGTGCGCGACGCGTTCACCCGGCTGCACGCCGGTAGCACGTTCGGCAAACTGGTGCTCGACCACCCGCGTTGACGAGCCGCATCACCAACGGGCCGGGTCAGAGCTGGTCGTCGAAGACGGCGATCCCGGCCGGCGGGTCGTCGGCCAGCCGCTGCCGGGCGGCGTCGTCGCCGTACAGCGTCCACCGCAGGAAGTCGGTGCTGGTGCCGAGCACCACGTCGTACGCCGGGTTGCCGGGCCGCAGCAGCGACTGACCATGGTCGCCGTCGGGCAGGCTCAGCATCGCCTTCGGCCACGGCACCCGGTCGTACGCAGCCTTGCCCGACGCGTACGACACCACCTCGTCCAGCTCGCCATGGATGAACAGCTGCGGGGCGGCGGCCCCGCTGAACGCCGTACCGACGCCGAGCGCGCTGCCGGCCAGCACGACGCCGGCGTCCAGCCGGTCGTCCCGGGCGGCGGTGAACAACCCGACGGTGGTGATACCACCGGCCGAATGTCCGGCGGCGGCGACGCTTTCGACGTCGAGCCGGCCGGCGAACTCGTCACCGTCGCGGCCGTCGAGCGCCAGCAACTCGTCCAGTACGTGCGACGCGTCGGCCGGCTGGTTGAGCACGTCCAGTGCGTTGCCACCGGAGCCGCCCTGGCTGGTGAACGGGTAGGTCGGGGCGGCGACGACGAACCCGGCCGCCGCCCACTCGGACAGCACCGTACGGTAGTCGGCCGGCTTGCCGCCGAGGCCGTGGCTGAACAGCACCACCGGGTACGGGCCGTCCCCGCCGACCGGGTACCAGACGGTGACCGGCAGCGGCCGGTCACCACGGTTCAGATCAAGGGTGCGGGTCCCGACGTCGAGTCGCCGCGTCGGTGCCGGTCGGCCGGGCCGCTGGTCAGGCTGCGCCGACGTCGAGTCAGGCTGTCCCGCCGCCGCAGCGGTCTGCGTCCTCGTCGGGTCGTCGGCCACCGGGCCGGGCGCGGCGGCGGTGCCGCATCCGGCCAGCGAGGTGGTGAGCAGACCGACGATGAGCAGGCCGGCTACCGCCGGACGGAAGTCACGCATTGGACGATTGTTGCCGGCATCCGCCGAGTCGACCACCGGCTCGCGCCAGCCGGTCGTGGCAGCGTCCGGCCGACTTCGCTAGGGTTTTCGTCATGTCTGACGAGTACGTCGATCCGAGCGGCAACACCGAGGCCTTCCGGGCCTTCCAGACCTCGCCGCAGCCGGTCGCCGACCAGCCGTCCCGGCTGCCGCTGATCATCGGTGTCGCGGTCGCGGTCGCGGTGGCGATCGTGGTCGCGATCGCCCTCTGGCTGGTGCTCTGATCCTTCGCTGGCCGGCCCCGACCCGGCACCCGTGACCCGGGTCGGCCCGGAGTCAGCCGTTGGTCAGCACCGCCCGCGTCTGACTGGCAATCTCGTACTCCTCGTCGGTGGGGACCACCCACACCTGCGCCGGCGTGCCGTCCGGGGAGATCATTCGCTCGCCGCGACCCTCGTCGTTGCGCCGCGCGTCGACCTGGACACCGATCCGGTCGAGCCCGGCCAGCGCCGCCGCCCGCACCGGGGCGGCGTTCTCGCCGACCCCGGCGGTGAAGACGATCGCGTCGACCCGACCGAGCAGTGCGTGGTACCCGCCGACGTAGAACCGGATCCGGGCACAGTAGATGTCGAAGGCGAGCCGGGCCGCCGGATCCCCGTCGGCGCGGCGGCGCAGCACCTCGCGCATGTCGCCAACCCCGGTCAGCCCGACCAGGCCGCTGCGCTGGTTTAGCAGCCGGTCGACGTCGGTGGTCGACCAGCCGGCCACCCGTTCCAGGTGAAACACCACCGCCGGGTCGAGGTCGCCACTGCGGGTGCCCATCACCAGACCCTCCAACGGTGACAGCCCCATCGAGGTGGCCACGCTGCGGCCACCGGCCACCGCGCAGGCGCTGGCCCCGTTGCCCAGGTGCAGGGTGATCACATCGACGTCGGCCGGTGCCCGGCCGAGCAGGGCGGCGGCCCGCCGGGACACGTACGCGTGCGAGGTGCCGTGGAACCCGTACCGGCGGATGCCGTACCGCTGCGCGGTGTCGGCGTCGATCGCGTAGCTGGCCTGCTCCGGCGGCAGGGTGCGGTGGAAGGCGGTGTCGAAGACCGCGACCTGCGGCACACCGGGCAGCAGCCGGCGGGCCTGGGCGATCCCGATCAGGTTGGCCGGGTTGTGCAGCGGAGCGAGCGGCACCAGCCGCTCGATCTCGGCGACCACCTGGTCGGTGATCAGCGTCGGCTCGGCGAACCGGACACCGCCGTGCACCACCCGGTGCCCGACCCCGCCGAGCCCGGTCAGGTCGACCCGTTCGGCCATCAGCCGCAGCGCGGCCGCATGGTCGGCCGGCCCGCCACCGGGCTCGCCGATCCGTTCCACGGTGCCCTTGTCGACCACCTTGTCGCCGCCGAAGAGCTGGTATTTCAGCGACGACGAGCCGCAGTTGAGCACCAGGATCCGGGCCACGTCGCTCATCGCGCGGCCGCCTGGATCGCGGTGATCGCCACGGTGTTGACGATGTCGGGCACGGTGGCTCCCCGGGACAGATCGTTGACCGGCCGGCGCAGACCCTGCATGACCGGCCCGACGGCGACCGCACCGGCCGACCGCTGCACCGCCTTGTAGGTGTTGTTGCCGGTGTTCAGGTCGGGGAAGACGAAGACGGTGGCCCGCCCGGCGACGTCGCTGCCGGGCAGTTTGGTGGCGGCGACCGTCGGGTCGATCGCCGCGTCGTACTGGATCGGGCCCTCGACCAGCAGGTCCGGGCAGCGCTTGCGGACCAGGTCGGTGGCGGCGGCGACCTTGCGGACGTCGTCGCCGCTGCCGGACGTCCCGGTGGAGTAGGACAGCATGGCGACCCGTGGCTCGATGTCGAACCGGGCGGCGGTCTGTGCCGAGCTGACCGCGATGTCGGCCAACTGGTCGGCGTCCGGGTCCGGGTTGACCGCGCAGTCGCCGTACACCAGCACCCGGTCGGCGAGCAGCATGAAGAACACGCTGGACGCGACCGACACGTCCGGCAGCGTCTTGATGATCTCGAAGGCGGGACGGATCGTCGCGGCGGTGGTGTGGGTGGCCCCGGAGACCATGCCGTCGGCGTGCCCGACGTGCACCATCATCGTGGCGAAGTAGTTGACGTCGCCCATCACGTCGTGCGCCAGCTCCCAGGTGACGCCCTTGTGTCGGCGCAGCTCGGCGTACCGGGACGCGAAGTCGTCGCGCCAGGGGCTGACCGCCGGGTCGACGACGTCGACCCCGTCGATCTGCACGCCCAGCTCGCGGGCCCGGCGGCCGATGTCGTCGGCGTCGCCGAGCAGGGTCAGGTCGGCGACGCCGCGCCGTAGCAGGATCTCGGTGGCCCGCAGGATCCGCTCGTCGGTGCCCTCCGGCAGTACCAGCCGGCGGCGGGCGGCCCGGGCCCGGTCGATCAGCGCGTACTCGAACATCATCGGGGTGACCCGGGCCGACCGGGTCACGTCCAGCCGGCGGGCCAGCTCGGTCGTGTCCACGCTGGACTCGAAGGCGCCGAGCGCCGCCTCCACCTTGCGAGGGTTCGCGGTGCTGGGCCGGCCGGAGATCCGTCCGGCGGTGGCGACCGCATGGAAGCTGTCCGCCGGTGCGGACAGCACCGCCAGGTTGGTGCCGAGCCGCTCCACCAGGCGCATCGCCCGCGGGTCGGGCCGTTCGCCCAGGGTCAGCGCCACCCCGGCCAGCGACACCAGCCCGGCGGCGTGCGCCGCGCTGACCGCGACCAGCAGGTCCGCCCGGTCGCCGGGGGTGATCACCAGCGCGCCGTCGATGAGATGGTCCAGCAGCACCGGCACGTGCGCCGCGCCGACCACGAAGTCCAGCACGTCACGGCTCAAGGCGGTGTCGTCGCCGGCCAGCACGGTGGCGTCGAGGGCGCCAGCGACCTCGACGACGGTCGGTGCGGAGACCGCCGGGATCTCCGGGATGGCGTAGACCGGCACCGGCAGCGTCGGCGTCTCCACCCCGGCGTCGACCCGGTTCGCGATCACGGCCAGCACCGTCGCACCGAGCTCGGTCAACGAGTGGTACGCGCTGCGGGCCGCGCCGGCGACCTCGGCGGCGTCCCGACGGATCCCGTCGACGAGAGCCACCACCACGCTGCCGAACTCGGTGGCCAGCCGGGCGTTGAACGCCAGCTCGCGGGGGAGACCGCCGTTGTCGCCGGCGTCGTCGAAGTCGCTGCCGATCACCAGCACCGCCGGGCAGCGCCGCTCCAGTTCGCGGTACCGGTCGACGATCCGGGAAATCAGCTCCTCCCGCCGGCCGTCGGCGACCAGCTCGGCCGCCTCGGCGTAGCTGGCCCCGTACAGCTGGTCGTCGGGCAGGTCGATCCGGTAGCGCTCACGCAGCAGGGTCAGGGTCGCGTCCGGGCCAGCACCGGCGAGCAGCGGCCGGAACACCCCGATCCGTTCGACCCGGCGGGACAGCAGCTCGGCCAGGCCGAGGGCGACGGTGGACTTGCCGCCACCGGGGCCGAGACCGGCCAGGTAGACACTTCGCGCCACCGCCCCAACGTACAAGGCGCAGGCGGTCGAAGTCTGGTGACCTTGGTCCCGGCCCGGCCGGGTCCAGCGTCAACGCCTGGCTCAGTCGTCCTCGTCGTCGAGCCGGGCCAGCCAGGTGGCGAACCGTTCCACCGGGGTCTCGAACTCCGGGTGCAGGTCGACGAAGTCACGCAGCCGTTCGGCGAGCCAGGAGATGGCCACCTCCTCCTCGCCGCGGCGCTGCGCCAGTTCCTCGATGCCCCGGTCGGTGAAGTACACGTGTGCCTCCCGGTCAGCGTCGCGGCAGCGCGGCGTCGATCAACGCGGACTGCTCGACGTCGTGCAGCTTCGTCGAGCCGACCGCCGGCGCCGCCGCCGCCGGCCGGGAGATCCGCCGCAGCCGTACGCCGTCGAGGTGCTCCAGCAGGTTGAGCGCGACGAACGACCAGGCGCCCTGGTTGGCCGGCTCTTCCTGGACCCAGGCGAAGTCCTCGGCGTTCGGGTAGCTGGCCAGCGCCGCCCGGATCTGCTCCACCGGCAGCGGGTACAGCTGCTCCATCCGCACGATCACGGTGTCGGTGTCGAGCTGACCGTTGCCGCCGGCGCCCGCGTGCCGTTCGGCACGGGCCTGCAACAGGTCGTAGTAGATCTTGCCGGTGCACAGCAGCACCCGCTTGACCGCCTCCGGCCGGCCGTCGGCCACCGGGTCCGGCAGCACCGGCTGGAAGGTGCCGGAGGTGAAGTCGGCGACAGAGGAGACGCAGAGCTTGTGCCGCAGCAGCGACTTGGGGGTGAACACCACAAGTGGCTTGCGCTTCGGCGACAGAGCCTGCCGGCGCAGCAGATGGAAGTAGTTCGCCGGGGTGGACGGGATGGCGACGCGCATGTTGTCCTCGGCGCACATCTGCAGGTAACGCTCCGGGCGCCCGGACGTGTGGTCCGGGCCCTGCCCTTCGTGGCCGTGCGGCAGCAGCAGAGTCAGCGCCGACCGCTGCCCCCACTTGACCTCGCCGGAGGAGACGAACTCGTCGACGATCGACTGGGCGCCGTTGACGAAGTCGCCGAACTGCGCCTCCCAGAGCACCAGCGCCTCCGGGTTCTCCACCGAGTAGCCGTACTCGAAGCCCATCGCCGCGTATTCGCTGAGCAGTGAGTCGTGTACGAAGAACCGCGACTCGTCGGTGACCAGGCTGGCCAGCGGCAGGTAGTCCCGCCCGGTGACCAGGCTGGCCAGCGGCAGGTAGTCCCGCCCGGTGCGGGCGTCGACCACCGAGGCGTGCCGCTGTACGAAGGTGCCACGGCGGGAGTCCTGGCCGGCCAGCCGGACGGTGATGCCGTCGGCGAGCAGCGTGCCGAACGCGACGATCTCGCTGAAGCCCCAGTCGATGTCGCCGGAAACCGACATCTTCGCCCGCCGCTCCAGCAGCTGCTGGATGCGCTTGTGCGGGGTGAAGCCCTCCGGCAGGTCCACGTGCGCGTCGCCGACCGCCCGCACGGCGGCGGCGTCCACCGCGGTCGCCACCTGCGGCTCCGGCTCCGGCTGGCGGCTGGGCAACCGGCTGGTAGCCGAGGTGGCGGCGTCCCGGGTCGCCTTGAACACCTGCTCCAGCTGGGTCTGGTAGTCGCGCAGCAGCTCCTCGGCGTCGGTGATGGTGATGTCACCCCGGCCGATCAGCTCCTCGGTGTAGAGCTTGCGGACGCTGCGCTTCGAGTCGATGATCGCGTACATCAACGGGTTGGTCATCGACGGATCGTCGCCCTCGTTGTGCCCACGCCGCCGGTAGCAGACCAGGTCGATCACGACGTCCTTGTTGAACGCCTGGCGGTATTCGAAGGCGAGCCGGGCGACCCGGACCACCGCCTCCGGGTCGTCGCCGTTGACGTGGAAGATCGGCGCCTGGATCATCCGGGATACGTCGGTGGAGTAGAGCGACGAGCGGCTGTGCTCCGGCGCGGTGGTGAAACCGACCTGGTTGTTGACCACCACGTGCACCGATCCGCCGGTCCGGTAGCCGCGCAGCTGCGACAGGTTGAGCGTCTCGGCGACCACGCCCTGCCCGGCGAAGGCGGCGTCACCGTGCACCAGCAGCGGCAGGACGGTGTAGCCCTCCAACTTGAGGTCGATCCGGTCCTGCTTGGCCCGGACGATGCCCTCCAGCACCGGGTCGACCGCCTCCAGATGCGACGGGTTGGCGGTCACCGACACGGTGATGCCGTGCTCGCCGTCCGGGGTGGTGAACTTGCCGACCTGACCGAGGTGGTACTTGACGTCCCCGGAACCCTGGGTGGACTTCGGGTCGAGGTGCCCCTCGAACTCGGAGAAAATCTTCTCGTACGGCTTGCCGACGATGTTGGCGAGCACGTTGAGCCGGCCCCGGTGGGCCATGCCGATGACCACTTCGTCGAGGTCGGCCCGGGCCGAGGACTGCAGGATCTCGTCCAGCAGCGGGATCAGTGACTCGCCGCCCTCCAGTGAAAAGCGCTTCTGCCCGACGTACTTGGTCTGCAGGAAGGTTTCGAACGCCTCGGCCGCGTTGAGCCGGTTCAGGATGTGCTTCTGCTCGGCCGCGTCAAGCTTCTCGTAGCCGCGCTCGATGCGTTCCTGGATCCACCGGCGCTCTTCCGGGTCCTGGATGTGCATGTACTCGATGCCGACCCGGCGGCAGTAGGAGTCGCGCAGCACGCCGAGGATCTGCCGCAGCTTCATCCGCTGCTGGCCGGCGAAGCCGTCCACCGGGAAGGTGCGGTCCAGGTCCCACAGGGTCAGGCCGTGCTGCAGCACGTCCAGGTCCGGGTGCTTACGGATCTTGAACTCGAGCGGGTCGGTGTCGGCCATCAGGTGCCCGCGCACCCGGTACGCGTGGATCAGCTCGTTGACCCGGGCGGTCTTGTTGATCTGCCCTTCGGAGCTGACTGCGACGTCGCGGACCCAGCGCACCGGCTCGTAGGGGATCCGCAGCGCGGTGAAGAGCTGGTCGTAGAAGCCGTGCTCGCCGAGGATCAGCTCATGCATGGTCTTGAGGAACTCGCCGGACTGCGCACCCTGAATGATCCGGTGGTCGTAGGTGCTGGTCAGCGTGATGACCTTGCTGACTGCCAGGTCGGCGAGGGTCTCTTCGGACATTCCGGCGTACGGGGCCGGGTACTCCATCGCGCCGACGCCGATGATCGCCCCCTGCCCGGTCATCAGCCGGGGCTGGGAGTGCACCGTGCCGATGCCGCCCGGGTTGGTCAGCGAGATCGTGGTGCCGTTGTAGTCGTCCATGGTCAGCTCGCCCCGGCGGGCGCGGCGGACCACGTCCTCGTACGCCTGCCAGAACTGCCGGAAGTCCATCTGCTCGCACGCCTTGATCGACGGCACCACCAGGGTCCGGGAGCCGTCCGGCTTGGCCAGGTCGATGGCGATGCCGAGGTTGACGTGCTCCGGCGCGACCATGTTCGGCTTGCCGTCGATCTCGGCGAACGAGTTGTTCATCTCCGGGTGCTCGACCAGCGCCCGGACCATGGCGTACCCGATCAGATGGGTGAAGCTGACCTTGCCACCGCGGCCCCGGGCCAGGTGATTGTTGATCACGATGCGGTTGTCGACCAGCAGCTTGGCTGGGACCGCGCGCACGCTGGTCGCGGTCGGCACCGCCAGCGACGCGTCCATGTTCTGCACGATCCGGGCGGCGACCCCGCGCAGCGGCGTCAGTCGGCTGCCGCCGGCCGTCGAACCGTTGTCGGCCGGTGCCTTGCCGGCTGGTGCCTTGCCCGCCGTTCTGGTCGCGGCGGACCGGCCCCCGGTGGGCTTGCCGGCGGCGGTCTTTCCGGTGCTCTCCGTGCCGGCGGCCGGCCTGGTCGGTGCTGCCTTGCCCGCCGGTGCCGTCCTGCCGGTCGGCGCGTTCGCCCGGGTGGGGCTGCTCTTGGCCGCGGCGGGCTCGGCCGCCCGGCGGGTGGTCCCGCTACCCGGCGCGGACGCTTCGGTCTGCTGGGCGGACCGCGCGGCCGGCGCGTCGGTGCCGGCCCGGGCGGCGGCCGTGGTCGCCGTCGCGGCGGCCGCCTCGGTCGGCGAGGCGACCTGCTCGCGGCTGTAGTCGGCGAAGAAGTCGTGCCAAGCTGGATCTACGCTGGCGGGATCGGTGAGATACTTCTGGTACATCTCATCGACGATCCACTCGTTCGGGCCGAAGCCCGCCAGCGGATTGTCCTGCGAAGTCTGCTGGGTCGACACGGCCGGTAATCGCCTCTTTCACGCGGTCGGATTTGTCACGCGGGGGACGCCACCAGGGTCGGGGCGCTGGTCGGGGACGGCTACCAGGCTACGCCGTACGCCGACGGGCGGCATTGTCGCATGCGGCTCGTGTCACTTTTCACAACGGTTGCCCCAGCCGTACCGGCCGGCACGGCGGTTGCCGTACCGGCCGGAATGGCAGGTCAGTGGTGATATTCCGGACCGGTCAGGAGATGTCCCGACGGCGGGTGATCACCGTACCGACGACGCCGGTCAACAGCGCGTAAGCGATCAGGATCAGTGCACCGGTCCACCGGGGTGGGCTGTCCGGCAGGTCGGTGCCGGCGACCATCAGCTGCGACGCGATCGAGGGCACCAACCACTGCAGGTCACTGATCCAGTCGCCGAACCGGGACGCCAGTGTGGCCAGGATGATCGCCGTGCCGAGGTAGCCACCCAGGTAGAGCAGGATCGCCGAGACGGTGGCCCCGAGTTGGCTGCGGATCAGCACTCCGAAGCCGACCCCGAAGACCGCCCACAGCAGGTAGGCCAGGCCGTTGAGCCCGACCGCCTCCCAGACCGCGCCCGAGCCGAACTCCGGACCGATGTCGAAGGTGGCCAGCACCAGCGCGCCGGCGATCAGGTTGACCACCGTGGTGATCAGCCAGAAGACGAAGCCGAGCAGCGACGCGGCGGCCAGCTTCGCCAGCACCACCTCGGTACGTCGCGGGCTGGTCAGGAAGGTCGTGGTCGCGGTCTGATGGAAGTACTCGTTGGTCACCACGATCACGCCGAGCAGCATCACGACCAGCAGCCCGAAGAACTGGCCGTTGGTGTAGAGGTTGGCCGCCAGCGCCGGCGCCTCACTGACGGCGCTGAGCACCTCGTCGTTCTCCGGCGTCGTCGGGCCGAACCGCTGCGGGTCGGACAGCACCGCGGTCTGTACGTAGTTGACCAGCAGGGTGACCGCCCACAGCGGCAGGTAGATCAGGCCGAAGACCCACCAGGTGGCGGTGGAGGTGATCTTGAGCAGCTCGCTGCGTACCAGGTTCATCGGATGGCCGCCTTCGCGCTGGTCAGTTCCAGGAAGACCCGTTCCAGGTCGGGTCGTTCGGTGCTCAACTCGTGCAGCTCGACGCCCTCGGCCAGCGCGGTCCGGCCGACCGTCGGCGCGTCCACCCCGACGACCAGCAGCGCACCGTCCGGCGCGGCCTGCACCGTCGCCTCGGCCCGGCCCAACGCCGCCGTCAGCTTCTCGCCGTGTGGCGTGCGGACCCGGATCGTCGGGGCACCGGACATCGAGGCCATCACCTCGGCGACCGGGCCGTGTCGGACCAGTCGACCAGCCGCGATGATCACCACGTCGTCGGCGAGCAGCTGCATCTCCGCCAGCAGGTGGCTGGAGACGAGCACCGTACGGCCCTGCGCGGCGAACGACTTGAGCAGATCCCGCATCCAGCGGATCCCCTCCGGGTCCAGGCCGTTGGCCGGCTCGTCGAGGATCAGCACCTTCGGGTCGCCCAGCATCGCCGCGGCGATCCCCAGCCGTTGCCGCATGCCGAGCGAGTAGCCCTTGAACTTGCGCTTCGCGGCCGGCGTCAACCCGACCAGGCCGAGCGTCTCCTCGGCGCGGTGCAGCGGCAACCCGGCGGCGGCGCAGATCACCCGCAGATGGTTGATCCCGGAGCGGCCCTTGTGCGCGCTGGACGCCTCCAGCACCGCGCCGACGTGCCGCAGCGGATTGGTCAGGTCGGCGTACCGCCGCCCGCCCACGGTGGCCTGACCGCTGGTCGGCGAGACCAGGTTGAGCACCATCCGCAGGGTGGTCGTCTTGCCGGCCCCGTTCGGGCCGAGGAAGCCGGTCACCCGTCCCGGCTCCACGGTGAACGACAGATCGTCGACTGCGCGGACGGTGCGGTACTGCTTGGTCAGCCCGGAGACGACGATGCGTCCGTCCTCCGACATGTGGCTCCTCTCGTCACACCGCCCCGTCGTCCGGCGGTGGGCCGGCGATGGCGATCCAGGTCGCCCGGGCCGCCGCCAGTGGTTGTCCCGCAGCATCGTAGAGCGTCGTGCGTACCTCGGCCTTACGGCCGCTGGTTTCGAGCAACTCGCCGACCACCACGCAGCGCTGGCCCGGTGCCGGCAGCGCGGCCACCGTCGCGGTCATCCGGCCCAGCAGGTACGGCCGGCCCGGGGCGAGCACCGTCCAGCCGCCGGGGCAGTCCAACGCGGCCCAGACCGTCGGCACCGTACGGTCGTCCGGGACGACGAACGGCGCGGCGCTGCGCCCGTCACCCACCGGCCCGGGAAACACCCGCAGACCGTCGGGGTGCCGTGGACCGCAGACGTAGCAGTCCGGGAACGGATGCGCGTCGTGCCCCGGGTACCGGGCGCTGGCGGCCTCCGCCGTGGCCAGGTCGACCGGCGGTACGGTCGGCCCACCCACCGGGCCGCCCGAGCTGTCAACCGGGCCGGTCATGCCGTCGATCGCGCCGTCGACCGCCTCGGCCTCGGCGATCAGCGTCACCGGATCCGCGCCGGCCTCCACCCGCAGCGTCTCCTCGGCCGACCGGACCACCCGCAGCTCGGTGTCCAGCGGCGGCGGCCGGCGCAGGGTCACCCGGACCGGTCGACCCCCGACCACGGTGGCCGGCTCGGCGCGCAGCAGCGCCTGGGCGAACCGGCCGGCCGCGTACCCGCCGTTGGCGGAGCCGGTCGGGCCGTTGAACCGGGCGGAGATCAGCATCGGACCATCCTCGCAGCCGGCCGCCACCGCCGTTCGATCGCCACCGCCGTTCACCGGATCGACACCGGTGCCATCCGCTACCGACACGCCGACGGTTCCGGGGCACCTTACCCAGTTGTCATGGCCGTCTTGCTGACCGCCGCCACCCCAACCAGGACCAGCGAGTACGTCGTCCCTGGCTCGCCGAACCCGAGCCGCTACCCGCACCGGTCCCGCCGGGGACCGGTCGGGCACGGCACCTTCTGGCGACCCCGATCCGGGTGCGGGCCGGCTGCCTGCCCCCTGCCCACCGTGCCCGCCGCCGGCCGGTTGACCCGGCACCGACCCGCTCCGCCCTCGACCTCGTCGGCTGAGGTCACTCGTCCCGGACATCGAGTTCACTCTCAGCTGATTGTCAGCGGCTCCCCAGGCCGAACCCAGACCGATCCGGGATGATGCGGTCATGATCGCATCGCAGACCGAGGCGAAGCTGCTCGTCGTCGAGGACGACCCGAACATCCTCGAACTGCTCTCCGCCAGTCTGCGGTTCGCCGGATTCGACGTCACCACCGCGACCAGCGGCAGCGCCGCGCTGAACGCCGCCCGCGAGCGCCGGCCCGACCTCGTGGTGCTTGACGTCATGCTGCCCGACCTGGACGGCTTCGAGGTGATTCGGATGATGCGGGAGGCCGGCACCCGTACCCCGGTGGTCTTCCTCACTGCGCGGGACGCCACCGACGACAAGATCCGCGGGCTGACTCTCGGCGGCGACGACTACGTCACCAAGCCCTTCTCACTGGAGGAGCTGACCGCCCGGATCCGGGCGGTGCTGCGGCGTACCAGCAACGGCGGTCAGACCTCCTCCCGGCTCACCTTCGCAGACCTGGAACTGGACGAGGAGACCCACGAGGTCTACCGGGCGGGCAACCGGGTGCAGCTGTCACCGACCGAGTTCAAGCTGCTGCGCTACCTGATGCTCAACGCCAACCGGGTGCTGTCCAAGGCGCAGATTCTCGACCACGTGTGGAACTATGACTTCCGGGGCGACGACAACATCGTCGAGTCCTACATCTCATACCTGCGCCGCAAGATCGACAACGCTCAGCCCCGGCTCATCCACACCCTGCGTGGCGTCGGCTACGTGCTGCGCAAACCAGCGGCGTGAACAGGCCGACGCTGGCGCCCGCCCCGGTGACGGGCTGGCTGCGCGGCGTACCGCTGCGGGTCAAGCTGGTCACGTCGGTGCTCAGCCTGGTCCTCACCGCGCTGCTGGTGATTAGCGTGAGCAGCGCATTCTTCCTGCGCAGCTACCTGGTCGACCAGATCGACACGGACCTGCGCGACTACGTCACGGGCCTGCGCGACGAGGTGAGCAAGGCGCAACGCCTGCCGGTGTGGGACCAGCGCGCCTCGGTCACCGCCCCGCTGCCGACCAACTACCTGGTGGTCGTCTCGTACCAGGACGGCCCGCTCGGCGGGCCCTACTACGACGACGACCGGATCGCCACCGGCGAGCTGCCACGCTGGCCGGCCGACTGGGACGGCTTCGCCGCGCTGCAGGGCGAGCCGAAGAGCGTGTACGCCCGCAACGGCGCCCTACGCTGGCGGATGCTCTACGCGTCGCTGCCCACCGGCGACGTCATCGCGGTCGGGCAGAGCCTCGTCGACGTCGACCGGGCGGTCAGCCGGCTGGTCTGGATCGACATCCTGGTCGGCATCGGAGTGGTGACGCTGCTGGCGCTGGCCGGCGCCGCGATCGTACGGACCAACCTGCGGCCGCTGGTCGAGATCGAGCAGACCGCGGCGGCCATCGCCGCCGGTGACCTTAGCCGGCGGGTGCCCGACCCGGAGCCGGGCGCGCACGTGCCGCAGACCGAGCTGGGCCGGCTGTCCCGCACGCTCAACGCGATGCTGACCCAGATCGAGGCGGCGTTCACCGCGCGGGCGAGCTCCGAGTGGGCGGCCCGGATGGCCGAGGCGTCGGCCCGGGAAGCTGCCGTCGCGGCCCAGTCCTCGGAGACCCGGGCCCGCCGGTCCGAGGAGCGGATGCGCCAGTTCGTCGCCGACGCCTCGCACGAGCTGCGTACCCCGTTGACCACCATCCGCGGCTTCGCCGAGCTGTACCGGCAGGGGGCCGCCGCCGCGTCGCCGCAGGAAGCGGGCCGGCTGGTCCGCCGGATCGAAGACGAGGCGGCCCGGATGGGCCTGCTGGTGGAGGACCTGCTGCTGCTGGCCCGCCTCGACCGGGAACGCCCGTTGGATCTGGCGCCGGTCGAGCTGCCGGTGCTGGCCAGCGACGCGGTGCAGGCGGCCCGGGCGGTCGACCCGCAGCGCCGGGTGGAGCTGGACATCGGGCCCGGTGCCGGCCGGCTGGTGGTGCTGGGCGACGACGCCCGGCTGCGTCAGGTGATCGGCAACCTGATGACCAACGCGATCAACCACACCCCGGCCGACACGCCGGTCACGCTGCGGTTGCGGGCCACCGAGCCGGGGTTCGCCACGGTCGAGGTGGCCGACGAGGGGCCCGGTCTCACCCCGGAGCAGTCCGAACGGGTCTTCGAGCGGTTCTACCGGGCCGACGCCGCCCGTACCCGCAGCACGGAGCGGCCGACCGGCACCGGACTCGGGCTGGCGATCGTCGCCGCCCTCGTCGTCGCCCACTCGGGCACCGTCGAGGTGCACAGCGAGCCCGGTCAGGGTGCCACCTTCCGGGTCCGGCTCCCGCTGGCCGACACCAACCTCGTCGATTCCGAACCCATCGACGGCAGCGAATCATGATTTTCAGCAAAGCCTCAGCCGCAGATCAGGTGCGTCAAAGTGCCGGGGGGCAATCTGAATACATGAGCGAGCACGAGACCACGCCGCCGGCGGAGCCGTCGGACAAGGCTCAACCGCCGGCCAGCCCTTGGCAGGCCCCTGCCGAGTCGGGCCAGCCCGACCCGGCCACCGGTCGTTCGTCCACCGACTGGACGCCGACCAACCAGCCGTACGCCGGCTCACCCGTGCCGGCCCAGCCCGCGCCCACCTCACCCGCGCCGGCCCAGCCCGCGCCCACCTCACCCGCGCCGGCCCAGCCCGCGCCCACCTCACCCGCAGCTGAGGCGCCCGCGTCCGCGACTCCCGCGTCGGCGCAGCCGGTCACCGGGCCGCCGCTCAGCGGCCAGCCGCAGCCCGGCCCGTACGCCCCCGGCTACGCCCAGGTGCCGTACGGGCACGGCCAGCACGGGCGGTGGAGCCATGGCCAGCCGTACGCCGGCCACGGCTACAGCCAGCCGCACGTCAGCTGGTCGCCGCCGCCCGGTGCCGCCGCCCAGGCCGCCACCCAGCGGCCGAACCGGGTCGGTCGGATCGTCGCCGGCTCGGCGGTCGTCCTCGCCCTGATGCTCGGCTCCGGTGCGGTCGGCGGTGCGGTGGTGGCCGCCTTCGACAACGGCAGCGCGGCGCCGGCGGTGCAGACCGGCAGCAACGGCGGGGGCAGCAACGGCGGGGGCAGCGCGGCACCGGTGATCGACCGCTCGTCGCTCGCCGAGATCGCCGACGCCGTCCAGGACAGCGTGGTGTCGATCTCCACCGGCTCCGGTGAAGGCTCGGGTGTGGTGCTCAACGCCGAAGGCTTCATCCTGACCAACAACCACGTCGTCGAGTCGGCGCGCGGCGGATCGGTCACCGTGTACTTCGCCGACGGCGGCTCCGGGTCCGGCAGCGTGGTCGGCACCGACGCGCGCACCGACCTGGCCGTGGTCAAGGTCGACGACGTGGACGGGCTGTCCCCGGCGACCCTGGGCGACAGCAGCACGATGCGGGTCGGCGACACCGTACTGGCCCTGGGCAGCCCGCTGGGTCTGCAGGGTTCGGTGACCGCCGGGATCATCAGCGCGCAGGACCGCACCATCTCGGTGGGTGGCGGCCAGCAGCAGAGCCCGTTCGGCGGCGGCGGTCAGGTCAGCTCGATGTCCGGGCTGCTCCAGACCGACGCCCCGATCAACCCGGGGAACTCCGGTGGCGCCCTGGTCAACACCAACGGTGAGGTGATCGGCATCAACACCGCGATCGCCACCTCCGGGCAGGGCGAGGGCAACATCGGGGTCGGCTTCGCGATCCCCAGCAACAAGGCCAAGGACGTGGCCGAAGCGCTGATGGCCGGCGAGGAGGTCAGCCACCCGTATCTCGGGGTGAGTGTGACCGCCGCCGACGAAGGCGGCGCGTTGATCGCGGCGGTCGAGGACGGCAGCCCGGCCGACCAGGCCGGCCTGGCCCAGGGCGACGTGGTCGTGCAGATCGGCGACACCCCGGTCAACGACTCGGATGATCTTGTCGCGGCGGTGCAGTCCGGCCAGGTAGGGGAGCAGATTGAGATCACCTACGAGCGCGACGGCGAGGCGCGGACCGCCTCCGCCACCCTCGTCGACGCGCCGTGACCGCGACATGACGACAGGTTGACTTGCCCCCCCAGAGAGAGCGGCGGGTGGTGTGACCAAGGGGGTTGGTCACACCACCCGCCGTTCGCTACCGTCCCTGGCGTGCGCACCGAGACCTTCACCGACCGGTTCACCGTCGCGGCGGCACCGGACCGGGTGCACGCCCACCTGGCCGACCCGGCCAACCACGTCGGGCTTTCGCCGCTGATCGTCGCGGTCCGTGACATCGAGCGGAGCGCCGACGCCGACGGCCACATCGTGCTGCGGTACGTCGCGGTGGAGCGGTTCAAGATCGTCGGGCCGCTGCGGTACGACAACATCCTGCACGTCCGGCAGACCGAGACCGATCCGGGTCGCCGGCTCGTGATGCAGGTACGCAGCCCGGCGCGGGTGTCGGTGCGATTCGTGATGGAGACCGAGCCCGACGGCACCGGATCGGCGGTCACCGTCACTGTCAGTCTCACCATGCCGACCCTGCTGCGCTCCTATGTGGTGCGAACGGCCAGGCGGGTTCAGATGTTCCGGGCCCGTACCCTGGCCGAAAGGATGAGCGGCTGACCCCGGCGTAGTCGATCGACGAGACTTCTTCCGCACGACATGCTGTGCGAAAGCGGTCGAGCAGTCGCGTGCGGTCGACAAGGCGGTCTAACCTGCAGCCGCGAGTAGCGGCAGAGGAGCAGGCACAGTGACGGTCGCCGAGACCAGGATGAGCGTGTGGGAGGCCCTGGCCGGGCGGGCGCCGGGGCAACCGGTCGCCCCAGCCGACTCCGGCCTGTGGGACGCCGTCGTCGAACGGCTCAACCCGGCCCGGGCCCGGCCGGTGCTGCGGCCCGGCATCGAGCACGTCGAATTGACCTCGGTACGCGGGATGCCGTACGTGATGCTCCGTTCGCCGGACGGTCGCGGCGGTGCCTGCTACCTGCGGCTGGCTCCGGACGAGTGGCGGCTCGCCCAGCTGATGGACGGCAGCCGTACGGTGGCCCGGCTGGTCGCCGAGTTCGCCCGGATCGCCGGCCGGCTCGCCCCCGACCAGGTCACCCGGGTCGTCGCCGACCTGGCCGGCAACCGGATGCTCGCCGAGTTGCCGGTCGACGCGTTCCGCCCGCTGGCGCGGGTGCATCGCAGGCCGTGGCCGCTGCGGTTCGGTCGCACCCTGCTGGCCGTGGCCCAAGGCCGGCGGACCGTGCTGGCCGACGTCGATCCGCTGGTCGGCGCCCTCTACCGGGGCGGCGGTCGGTTCCTGTTCACCCGGCTGGCGGCGGTGCTGCTGGCCGTCGTCGCGCTGGTCGGGTTCGCCGCGTTCTGCTGGACCTGGTGGCGCGGCGAGCAGGCGGTCTTCCTCACCAGCGGGTCGTACGCGGCCGGGGCGGCGGTGCTGCTCGGGTTGAACGTCGTCGCCCTCGCCTGCCACGAACTCGGCCACGCCCTGGCCACCAAACACGCCGGCCGCCGGGTGCCGGCCGCCGGGTTCCTCATCTACTTCGGTATCCCGTCGGTCTTCGTCGACACCACCGACGTCTGGCTGGCCGGCCGCCGCCAGCGGCTGATCACCACCGCCGCCGGGCCAGCCGCCGGTCTGGTACTGGCCGGCGTCGCCGGCATCGTCGGGCTGATCTTTCCGGCCGCCGCGCCGTGGACGTTCAAACTCGCCTTCGCCTGGTACCTCAACGCCCTGTTCAACCTCAATCCGTTCCTTGCTCTTGACGGCTACTACCTGTTGATGGACTGGCTGGAGATCCCGAACCTGCGTACCCGTGGCCTGGCCTACGTCGTCGGCCGGCTGCGCCGGCGCGGCCCGCGCTGGTCGGTGCTGGACCGGGAGGGCCGGCTGGTCGCCCTGTACGGGATGCTCGCCGTGCTCTGGGTGGTCATCGCGGTGAACCTGTTCTGGCGGATCTGGACCGACCGGGTCGCCGGTCTGGTCCTCGGCCTGTGGCGGTCCGGCTGGCCGGCCCGACTGCTGCTCGCCGCGGTGGTCGCCGGTCTCGCCGCCCCGCTGGTCTACCTGGCGGCCGGCTGGCTCGCCCGGCGCTGGCGGCGGCTGCGCGGCGCGTTCGCCGAGCGGCGGCACGCCAGCGACACCCCACGGCGGCTGGACGCGCTGCGCGCCAGCGCGCTGCGGACGCTGCCGGCCAGTGCGTTGAACCGGCTCGCCGCCCAGGCACGCTGGGTGCACCCGCGTACCGGTCAGCAACTCGTCGCCGCCGGCGCCGCCCAGCCCGCGGTCTACGTCGTGGTCGACGGCGCGGTGGAGGGTCGCGCGCCCGGCGACCCGGCCGGCACGGTCCGGCAGCGGCTCGGACCGGGCGGTCTGGTCGGTCTGGCCAGCGCCCTGACCGGTACGCCGGCCACGCTCACCTGGCGTACCGCCGGTACGACGCTGCTGGCGGTGCCGCCGACTGCGGTCGCCACGGTCGTCGGCCCGCTGCCCGGTCCGCCGCCGGCCGATCGGACCGCCGCCGAGTCGCTGTTCGCCGAGACCCCCGCGCTGTCCGGGCTGACCCCGGAGGACCGGCTGGGGCTGGTGTCCCGGGCCCGGCCGGCGGCGTTGCCGCCCGGCGCGCCGGTCCAGCTGTCCGACCCGTACGACGCGGTGGTCCTCGAGTCGGGTGTGATCGCCCTGATGGACGGCATCGAACTGCGCCGGGGCACGATGATCGGCCCGGTCGGTGCCGACCCGCCGGACGTGGTCGCGACCACCCGTACGCAGACCCGGCTGTGGCAGTTGCCGGCAGTCGCCGGGCTGCCGATGCTGCTCGGCGCGGCACCGTCGCAGGTGGCTGATGCCGCCGCGGCGACGGTCCGCGGCGCTCCGCCGACCAGCGGCGTGCATCCGCCTGCCGACTATCCGCCGCTGGCCGCCCCACCCGGCCCACCACCACCGGGGAGCGACGACGACCGGGTGGACCGACGGTTCGAGCGCCGGCTGTGGTGGCTGGTGCTGCTCCTGCTGCTGTTCGCGTTGCTGATCAGCGGCAGCAATCTGATGCCCGGACCGGCCTGGGCAGAGATGCCGACCGATCGGGCGCTGCTGCGGGCCGAGCGGGGCACCGTCGAGGTGCGCACCGCCGGGGGGCGTCTGCTGACGTTGCGCGACGGTGCGGCGGCCTACGTCTCCGAAGGAGACCGGGTCGAAGTCGCCGACCGGTCGACCGGCGAACTCGTCTTCCGTGGTGGTGCCGCCACGGTGCTCTGCGCCTGGGTCGAAGCGGAGGTGGGGGCGCTGTGGAGCGACGGTACCCGGCCGGTCGCGCCGAGCGGGGAGCTGATCCTGGACCGGGGCCGGATCCTGGCCGATACCGCCAGCGTCTCCGGTGCCTTCCGGCCGTTGGCGATGACCGTGATCAGCCAGGACGCGGTACTGGCGAACCGGGGCGAGGCCTGGTTCGCGGTGAACGCCGGAGCGGCCCGGGTGTCGCTCGGCGAGGTGCGGCGCAACGGGGTGTCCCTGCGGACTACCGGGGAGCAGCTCGGCTGCGGTGACGGCCGGGTGGTCGATCCGCCCGGCGGTACGCCGAGCGCTCCCGCTCCAGGCGCCACCAGCGGATCGCCGACCGTCCAGAGCCCGTCGCCGGATCTCTCCGCGACCGGCCAGCCGACGCCGGCCCCGGCGCCGAACCCCGGCGTGACTCGCCAGCCGCAGCCGCAGCCGACTATTCCGGCCGCGCCGCCGAGCCCACCCGGCCCGCCGCCGACCAGCGCCCCGCCGCCGACCACGGCAGCGCCGACGACCGGTACGCCGACCAGCGAACCACCGCCGACAACCGCGCCGCCGACCAGCGAACCACCGCCGACCACCGCGCCACCCCCGAACGAACCCCCGACCATTTTCTGGGAGGTTCAGCCGCAGGGCCGGATCACCCAGCTGGTCAACAACGGACCCTGCAGCGATCACCCGACCAGCGTGCGCTGGATGGTCGTGGTCTCCGACGACTCACCCGACGGCCTGACCGTCGTCGCGAGGCAGAGCGGACCAGTGGAGAGGACGGAGACCTTCAGCGGCGCCGGGACACACAGCGGCTCCATCGGCCCGGTGGCCAGCCGGCAGGGCGCCGGAGGGACCGTGACGATCACGGTCACCGTCACGGACAGCGGAGGACTCAGCCGCCAGGTGGAGAGCAAGGTAGAGGTCGTCGATTGCGGGTGAACCCGGCGTTGTGACGTAGACATCGACCCGAGCGGAGATACAGGTGCTTTGTTGGTTCTGCCCGAAGGCGGCCAGGGGTGGCTGCCGGTTCTGCGGTCGAGGCGTGTGTGAGGACCACGCCCGCTTCGGTCCGTATCTGCTGGAGGTGCACCGGTCGGAGCACCGGGGACGGGCGGAGGGCCTGGTCGTCGAGGACGCGTTGCAGTGCGGCGCCTGCCGACCCAGGCCGCAGCCGGTGCCGATGCCGGAGCTGGACTGATCGCGGAGGAATCGGGTCACCGTCGGCCTCGTGGCTGATCGTTGGCCCGGACTACCCTGGAGCGATATCGACGAGGGGACCGGTGATGAGTGACTTCGACATCGCGCTCGAACGCCTACTGACCGATCCTGGATTCGCCGCCGCGCTGGCAGCCGACCCGACGGCGGCGCTCGCCGGTTATCAGCTCACCGTCGAGGAGCAGGAACTGCTGCGGACCCAGATAGGCGGTGTCGCGGGCGGCCCGACGGCGGCGGTGGAGACGCGGGCGAACCAGTCCAGCGCGTTCGGGCTGCTGAGCCCGTTGACCGGAATGATGGGTGGCTTCGGCGACATCGGCGCGGCGGCCGGTGCCGTCGACGAGGCTCTCGGCTCTGCCGGTGCGCAGAGCGGCTTCGGTTCGGCTGGAGCGCAGAGTGGTTTCGGCTCTGCCGGTGCGCAGAGTGGTTTCGGCTCTGCCGGTGCGCAGAGCGGCTTCGGCCCGGCCGGGGCGGACAGCGACTTCGGGGCACGGCCGGAGGCTGCCGGTCCGCCGGTGCCGGACCGGTCCGCTGGGTTCGGCACGGCACCCCAGCCGGTCGAGCCAGCGGTGCCGGAGGACTACCGGACCCGGGTGGACGTCGACGGCGACGGCGAGTGGGACCGGCACATGGTCCGAGGACGGGCGGACGGCGGGGTGGACATCCTGGTCGACCGGGACGGCGACGGCCGGGTCGACTTCGTCGGCCGGGACGACGACGCCGACGGTCTGGTCGACTCCGCGGCGTACGACACCGACGGTGACGGGTTCTTCGAACAGACCCACTACGACGACGACGGCGACGGGTGGCTCGACCGCAGCGTCACCAACCAGCCGCCCAGCACCGAACCGCCCCCGGTCGGTGGCGGGCTGATCGGCGACAACCTACAGCTTCCCGAGGAACTGCGCTGACCTCCCCGCCGACCGCTCACCGGCGGTCGCGGGCCGCCCGTCGACAGGGGCTGGCGTCGATGGCCGCTGGGCCTGACGATGGGGTCAGGAGGTGATCGCGTGGTCGCCATCGCCACCGACCGGCTGACGAAGGTCTTCGACGACGGCACTGTCGCAGTCGACGGGGTGAGTCTCGCCGTCCCGTCCGGCCAGTTCCTGGTGTTGCTCGGGCCGACCGGGTGCGGGAAGTCGACAATCCTGCGGCTGGTCGCCGGCCTGGAGACTCCGACGTCCGGGCACGTGCTGATCGACGACCGGGTGGTGGACGGCTGGTCGGCGCAGCGACGACAGGTGTCCATGGTGTTCCAGGACCATGCGCTGTACCCGCACCTGACGGTCGCCCAGAACATCGCCTTTCCGCTGCGTATGGGTCACGGCCCGGCGGTGGAACAGCGGATCCGGCAGGTGGCCGCCGAGCTGGGCATCGCCGAACACCTGCACCGGCAGCCCGCCGTGCTGTCCGGTGGGCAACGTCAGCGGGTCGCCATGGCCCGGGCCATCGTGCGCCAGCCGAAGGCGTTCCTACTGGACGAACCGCTGTCCAATCTGGATGCCGGGCTGCGGGCCGGGCTGCGGGCCGATGTGACGGCGCTGGCCCGCCGGCACGGGGTGACCACCGTCTACGTGACCCACGACCAGACCGAGGCGCTGACGATGGCGGACCAGCTCGCGGTGCTCCGCAAGGGCCGGCTGCAGCAGATCGGGCCGCCGGAGCAGGTGTACGGTGACCCGGCGAACCTGTTCGTCGCGGCGTTCCTCGGCACCCCACGGACCAGCCTGCTGCAGGGGGCGGTCTACGCCGAGCCGGACCGGATGGTGATCGACCTCGGTTCGCAGGTGCTGGAGTTGCCGGTGGGTGACGCCCGGGTGGCCCGGCTGGCCGAGCACCACACCGAGCGGGTGACCGTGGCGTTGCGGGCCGACGCGCTGTACCCCGTACCGCCGACCGGCGCTGACCCGGCGCGGCCCGACGGCCCGGACCCGGCCGGGTCCGACCGGAGGCTGTCGGTCTCCCTGCGCGGCACGGTCCGGGCGGTGGAGAACCTCGGCCACGAGGCACTGGCCTGGGTGGACACCGGCGGCCTGCCCACCTCTCCGGCTGAGTCGCAACTGGATCTGCCGGATCCGCAGACCCACCTGGCCGAGCTGCTGGCTGAGGATCCGCCGCCCCGACACCAGCTGCGGGAAACCATCGCCCGGATGATCCCGCAGCAGCGCCGTCCGGACCCGCCGGCGACCGCCCGGACCCGGTACGGCTTCTACCCGGTGTACGAGCCGGATCCATCCGATCCACCGGACGGTGACGGCGATGTCGTGGTCCGGGTGCCGGCGACAGCACCGCCGCGGCCCGGCGAGACGATGACCATGGCGCTGGACCTGGCCCGGCTGCTGCTGTTCGACCGGTCCGGGCACCGCATCCGCCTGCACTGACGCGCCTGTACCGCGACCCGGTCGGTGCCGTGGCTGCCGGCGGTCAGACAGCGGCACCGGCCAACTGGTCCAGTGCCGAGTCCAGCTCGTCGGCGTACGCGTAGGTGATCGCGCCTTCGTCGGCGCGGATCCGCACCTTGCGGCGCAGCTGGTTGACGTCCCGGTCGATGTCGGCGGTGCCGCTGGTCAACGAGGTCCGCAGGTTACGGACCAGGTTTTGCAGGTCGAGGCCGGCGTCGCGGCGGATCGCGCCGTCCGCCAGCCCGTCGTCGATCACCTGACCGAGCAGGGTGATCGCCTCGTCGACGGTCGGAACGACCGGTGCGGTCGCCGCTGGCGCGGTGTCGGTTGCCGCGGGGGTCGGCGCGGCGCCGGTGGGCGGTGCGTCTGCCGACGGCCCTGGCTGCGTCGGCGGGGTGGGACCGGCGGGCGTACCGGCGGACTGCGGTTGCCCGGCGGGCGGCGGATGGTCGCTGCCCGGCCGCCGCGGCACCTCGGGCTGCAGCAGCAGGATCACGGCGACCGCTACGGCGCCGACCACCAGTAGCGTGGCGACCCTGGAATCGAGCCGGCCGACCCGCCGTTGACCGTCGACAGCCGGCGGCCCGGCGTCGGCGGCCGGTGTTTCGGCGTCGGCGGGTGGCGGAGCGTCGGACCCGGCCGCCGCCGGCAGGGTCATCGTCGGCGCGAGCATGGTCGCAGCCTGCGGATCGGCCGGTAGCAACTGGTCCCGCAGCGCGGCGCCGACCTGGTGCGCGGTGGGGCGGCTCAGCGGGTCCCGGGACAGGCAGCGCAGGCAGATCTCGGCGACCGGGGTGGGCAGTCCGGGCACCGTCAGCGGCGGGATCTCCTGATCGAGTGCGCGGTGCAGGTCGTCCCAAGTGTCGGCGGGGTACGGTACCCGGCCGGTGAGGGTCTCGTAGAGCAGGACGCCGAGCGAGTAGACGTCGGCGGCGGGCTGTGCCGGTCGGCCGTCGAGGCGTTCCGGGGCCACGTACGCCGGGGTGCCGAAGGTCTCGCCCTCCTCGTCCTCGTCGGGGGCGCCGATCTGGGTGGCGATACCGAAGTCGAGCACCTTGGCACCGATCGAGGTCATCATGATGTTCGCCGGAGTGACGTCGCGGTGCACGATGCCCAACCGGTGCGCGGCGGCCAGCGCCTCGGCTACCTGGGCGCAGGTCTCCACCGCCGCCGGCCAGGTCAGCGGGCCGGCGGTGAGCCGGGCGTCCAGCTCCTCACCGGACAGCAGCTCCATCACCACGAACGCGGTGACGGTGCCGTCCGGTGCGACCGCCTCGCCGTAGTCGTGCACCGCGGTCACGTGTGGATGGATCAGCTGGGCGGCGGACCGTGCCTCCTCCCGCACCATGCTGCGGAACCGTGCGTCGGCGGCCAACGACGCGGCGAGCACCTTGACCGCGACCACCCGGTCGAGCACCTCGTCGCGGGCGCGCCAGATGACCGACATGCCGCCGGCACCGATCCGGTCGATGAGACGGTATCTGCGGGCGAGCAGTTCGCCCGCTTGCAGCGATGCCATCGTTGTCGCACCTGCCTGGGGAGTGGAGGTCGTATCAGGCTGCGCGAATTGGCACGTCCTGTCAACGGCACGGTAAACAGGTGAACATTTATCATTTAGCCCGACATGGGCCAGGATTGCCGATGAGCCGGTAATACCGACCGAGCCCGGGCGGTGAGCCGACCCCGACCGGCGGCCATCGGGCCCGTGCCAGGATGAATGCCATGGTCAACGGTCCGGTCGCCTTCGTGCTGGGCGGCGGCGGGGTGCTCGGCGCGGTCGAGGTCGGCATGCTGCGCGCCCTGTTCCGCTCCGGCATCGAGCCCGATCTCGTCGTCGGCACCTCGATCGGGGCCGTCAACGGTGCACTGGTCGCCGCCGACCCCTCCGAGGCGGTCACCCTGCGGCTGGTCCGGCTCTGGGCCTCCCCGGAGGCCAGCGAGGTGTACGGCGACTCGATGGCCCGTCAACTGCGCCGGTTCGCCGCCCGTACCCACCTGCACTCGCCACGGCCACTGCGCCGGCTGCTGGAGGCCGAACTGGGCGACACCACCACCTTCGCCGACCTGGCCGTGCCGTTCCACTGCTGTGCCGCCAGCATTGAACGCGCCGCCGAACACTGGTTCGACGCCGGCCCGGTGGTGCCGGCAGTGCTCGCCTCGGCCGCGGTGCCCGGCCTGCTGCCACCGGCCGAGATCGACGGCGAGCACTTCGTCGACGGCGGGATCGTCAACTCGATCCCGATCGGCAAGGCCGTCGAAGCCGGGGCGAAGCGCGTCTTCGTGCTCCAGGTCGGCCGGATCGAGCGGCCACTCAGCGCGCCCCGGCGGCCCTGGGAGGTCGCCCAGGTCGCCTTCGAGATCGCCCGCCGGCACCGGTTCGCCCGGGAACTGGCGGCGCTCGGCCACGATGTGGAGGTGCACGTACTGCCGACCGGTGGGGGAGAGACACGTGACGACACACCCTGGGCGTACCGGGACATGACTGCTGTCGGCCGACGGATCAGCCGCGCCTACACCGCCTCCCGGCGTTACCTCAAGACCAACGTGGCCGGCTGCTGATGCCGCTGCCACCCCGCTGGGTACGCCGGGCACTGCTCGCCCCGGCCGTACCGCTGCTTGCCGCTGCGGTGCTCACCACGCTGCCGTTCTGGATCTTTCTGGCCGCCGCCGCCTCGCTGCTGGTGCCCGGCCGGCTGCGGGTGTTGCGACTGTTCTGGGTCGCCGTGGTCTATCTGCTGTGGGACACCGCCGCTCTGACCGCCCTATTCGGACTCTGGCTGGCCTCCGGCTGCGGCTGGAAGATCCGCAGCCCGGCCTTTCAACGCGCCCACTACGTGCTGACCGGTTGGTTCCTGACGTTCTTCTTCTGGCACGCCCGTTGGGCGTTGCGGCTGAGTATCGACGTGGTCGGCACCGATCCGGACACCGCGCTGCCCGGCCGTCCCGAACTGGTGGTGTCCCGGCACGCCGGCCCGGGTGACTCGTTCATCCTGATCCACGGCTTGGTCAACTGGTTCGACCGGGAGCCGCGGATCGTGCTCAAGGAGACCCTGCAGTGGGATCCGGCGATCGATGTGCTGCTCAACCGGCTGCCCAACCGGTTCATCGCCCCCGGTGACCGGCGCGCCGAGCCGGTCGAGACCCAGATCGCGCATCTGGCGACCGGACTGGACGCCAACGACGCGTTCGTCATCTTTCCCGAGGGCGGCAACTTCACCCCGGGCCGGCGCAGCCGGGCCATCGAGCGGCTGCACGCGTTGGGACTGCACGGGATGGCGGCCCGCGCCGAGTCGATGCGGCACGTTCTGGCGCCGCGCCCCGGCGGCCTGCTCGCCGCGCTGGACGCGGCCCCGGACGCGGGCGTCATCTTCGTCGCGCACACCGGTTTGGACCGGATGCTGACCGGAGCCGACGTGTGGCGGGAACTGCCGATGGACAAACGGATCGTGATGCGGTTCTGGTCGGTGTCGCCCGAGGAAATCCCGGCCGGCCGTGACGAACGCATCGAGTGGCTCTACGACTGGTGGGCGCGGATCGATTTGTGGATCGAGAAGAACCGCTCGGACACCTTGAGGGCGTAGGGTTCGCTCCGTGGATCAAATCTCCGTTGTGACGACGGTGGTGGATGCCCGTTCGGTCGCCGAGGTGCTTGCCGCTTCTGCGGTTGCCGGCCGGTTCGCCGCCTGCGCCCAGATCGGTGGTCCGGTGGCCAGCACCTACTGGTGGGAAGGCCGGGTGGAGACCACAAAGGAGTGGTCTGTGCAGTTCAAGACCGCCACCGACCGTAGCGACCCACTGGTCACCTATCTGCGCACCGCGCACCCCTACGACGTACCCGAGATCCTGGTCGCCGTCATCGAAGCCGGCAATCCCGATTACGCCCGGTGGGTGTACGACCACACCCGTCCCTGAGTCGTTCCTCAGTCGTCCATTCGTGGTCGGCTGGTCCTGAACCGTCCGTACCCGAGTCGTCCGCTCGGTCGGACTGAGTACCCGCACTCTGTCGGTCACCCGGCCGGGCGACGACGATGCGGTTGTGAGCAGTACCGCGACAGCCCACTACCCGTGCCCAGCCTGCGGCACGCCGGCGAGCCTCGCCGCCGGCTGCCCGGGCTGCGGCCGAGGGCCCGACCCGGTCGCCGCCGAGGTGATCCGGCTCGACGGCGAGATAGCCGGGCTGGCCGCCCGCGTCGAACAGGCCAGGTCCGCGTGGGCCACGCTGAGTGGGCAGTTGCACGCCGCGCAGGTCCGCCGGCAGCAGTTGGCGGTCCGGCTGCAGGCAGCGGTACGGGCGACGACCGTCCAACCGGCCCGGCCAGCCGTCGCGCCGGCCGGTGCGACGGCAGCCCCACCAGCCGGCGGCCCGTCACCACGGCCGGAGACCTCCATCCGTACCGTGCAGACCATTCTCTTCGTCCTCGGTGGACTTCTGCTCGGCACCGCCGCGATCGTCTTCACCGCGGTCGCCTGGGCCAGCGTCGGCGTCGGCGGCCGGGCCGCGATCCTGGCCGGCGTCACCGCCGTACTGCTCGCCCTGCCGCCGCTGGCCACCTGGCGCGGCCTGCGCGGCACTGCCGAGACGTTCGCCGCGCTCGGGTTGCTGCTGGTGTTGCTCGACGGCTACGCCGCTCGCTCCGTCGACCTGTTCGGCGCCGCCGACCTGCCCGCCGCCCGGTACGCCGCCGCCGCGTTCGCCGTCACCGGCCTGGTCGCCGCCGGCTACCACCTGACCACCGGCCTGGCCGCGGCTCGCTTCGCTGCCCTGCTCGCCGCGCAACCCGTGCTGCCGCTGCTCGCCGCCGACCTGCGCGCCGACGCCGCCGGCACCACCCTGTTGCTACTCGGCACCGCCCTGGGCACCCTGGCGATGATCGCGCTCACCCCGCCGGCCCGGTTGGCGCTGCGGATCACCGGCTGGGTGGCCGTCGGCGTGGCGTTGACCGCCGCCGGGATCACCGCCCTGGCCGCCGTCATCCTCGGCCACCCGTCCGGCGCCCCCGCCCTGGCCGGGTCGCCGCTACTGGCGGTTGCCGCCGTGCTGGTCGTCGCCGGCCGGCTCACCGGCGTACCGGCGCTGCAGGCGATCAGCCTGGCCGGACTGGCACCGGCGGTCACCATCTCCGTCATCCGGGCTGGCACCGAACCGGCACCGTCGCTGACTCTGGCCATCGCCGCCAGCACCGCCGTCGGGCTCGCCCTCGCCGGCCGGTACCTGCGCGGCCGGCTGCCGTCGGTGGTCCGCACCGGGCCATGGGCGGGTGCGCTGCTGGTGACCGGGCTGCTCGGGACCGGCATGCTGCTCGCCGCGCTGGTCGTCGGGGTCGCCGGCATTGCGGCGGCCCGCCCGCTGTGGCGGGCCGGCACCGGCCCGGTCGACGCGCCCGGCGACTGGCAGTTGCCGTTCGCCGTCGTCGCGGTCACCGGCGCGCTGATCCTGCTGCTGCCCCGGGTGCTCCGGCCGGTGCTGCTCACCGTCGGTGCCGCCACCGGCCTGCTGACCGTACCGGCGGCGATCCCGGTGCCGTGGTGGGCGGTCGCCGCGAGCGGCCTGGCCGGTGGGGCGGTAGCGGCGGTACGGGCCGCCCGGTCCCGGCATGCCGTCGTCGCGTTGCCCAGCGCGGCCGTCGCCGCCCTGATGACCGGCCACGCGCTGCTGGTCAGCGCCGGCCGACCGGCAGTCGCCACGGCCGCCGTCGCGGTCGTCATCGGCACCGCGCTCGCCGTCGCCGCCGTCGCCCGCCGCGCCGTGCGGCGACCCGAAGCCTGCTGGTGGCAGGCCCCGATCGGCGGCCTCGGCGTCGCCGTCGCGGTGGCCGGCTGGCCCGCCCTCGTCGCGCTCGCCGTCCACACCTTCGACACGTCGGCGGGCTGGCCGGCCCGCGCCGCAGCGGCCGCCGCCATCGGGCTGCCGGTCGCGCTGGTCGCGGTCCGCCGCTGGTGGCCCGGATACCTCTGGTACGCCGGGGCGGCGCTGCCGGTCACCGTCGTCGCCACCCTCGTCGCCCCGGCCGTCGGGGCCGTGCCGTACGTGCCGGGGGAGTCCACCGGCGGGTACGCCGCCGCGGCGGCACTGCTGCTGGCTGTCGCCGCGACCCTCGTCCCCCGTGGCGTACTGCGGCTGCTGCTGACCGGCGTGGCCGCGGCGCTGGTGCTGCCGGCGGCGGTCAGCACCCTGCCGGTGCTGGCGTCGCTGCTGCTCACCCCGTACCGCTGGCTGGACGCCAGCTGGGCCGGCGTACCGGCCGGGACCGGACTCAGCCCGGCGCTGCCGGCCTCGGTCCCCGCCGCCGAGGCGGTCACCCTGGCCGTGCTCGCAGCCGCCGTCACCGTGGCCGTCGTGGCCGGTTACCGGGCGCGGTACGCGATGCCGGCCGGCGGCCCGGTCGCCTTCGTAGCCCTGCTGGCCGCCCTGGCCAGCGCCGGGACGCCGTGGCCGGTGGTGCCGGCACTCAGCCTCGCCGCCGGACTCGTCGGGCTGGTGGTCGCCGCCCGGTCCACCGCCGCGCCGCAGGTGGCGGTCACCCTGCTGGTCGGTGCCCCACTGGCCGGGTCCGGGTTGGCCGGTCTACTGCCCACCCGGGTCAGCACCCTGACCGCGCTGGCCGCCGTGGTGGCGTGCGCCGCCGGAATCGGCGCGGTGGGTCGCCGTACCCCGGTGCGGGTGGCTGGCGGGATCGTCGCTGTGGTCGCCGGCGGTGTCCTCGCCGCGACCGCCGTGTGCGCCGCTGACCTGCCGGTCCGGGTCGGCGGGTACGCGGTGCTCGCCGTCGCCGCGCTGGCCCTGGTCGTCGGCGCGGTGCTGGCCCTCCGGTCGGCCACCGGGGGCGGACGGGGGCGGGCCGAGTCGATCGGCGTCGAAGTAGCCGGGCACGCCGTCGCCGGTGCGGCCCTGCTGATGACGGTCGGCTCGGCCCGGTACGCCGCCGGGGTATGCACCCTGTGGGGCGTCGTGCTGGGTGCCCGGGTACTGCTGGCAACCGTCCACCCGGTGCCGCTGCGGCCAGGCGGACGGCAGGCGGTGCCGCACCGGCCGTGGGCGCTGGCCATGACGGCCCTGGCCAGCGAGATCATCGCCTGGTGGCTGCTGCTGGCCAGCGAGCAGGTGGCGCTGACCGAGGCGTACACGCTGCCGGTGGCCCTGGCCGCGCTCGGCGTCGGCTGGCTGACCCTGCGCGCCCACCCGCAGCGGTCCAGCTGGCTCGGGTACGCCCCCGGGCTGGCCGCCGCCCTGCTGCCCAGCCTCGGCTCGGTGCTGGTCGCCGACGGTCAGCCGGTGCGCCGGCTGCTGCTCGGGGCCGGGGCGGTGGCGGCGGTGCTGCTCGGTGCGGCGTACCGCCGGCAGGCCCCAGTCATGATCGGCGGTGCGGTGCTGGCGGTCCTCGCGGTGCGGGAGCTCGTCGCCGTCTGGGACCTGCTGCCCCGGTGGAGCTTCCTGGCCGTCGGCGGCCTGGCGTTGATCACTCTGGCGGTCACCTACGAGCGCCGTCGCCGGGATCTGCGCAGATTGCGTACTGTTGTCGGCCGGATGACCTGACCGGGAGGGGGCTAGCGTCACCCGGGTTCCGGGGGCAGACAGGATTACCCCGTGCGGCGGATCCCCGCAGACTGAAAACGCCGCTGGCCCGGCCATCCCCGGCACCGCCAGTACCCCGACACGACCACCCGGGCACGGCCGCCCTGGCGCACGGCCACTACCCAGACACCCGCCACCCCCCGAATCGCCGGCCCCGACGGGCCGGGAGAGCCACGGAAGGTATTCGATGACTGCTGCCGCACCCACCCGTACCAGTCCCCAGCCGCGGGGCAGCGACTATGCCGACCTGTCGCGGCGGGTGAGTCAGGTCGGGCTGCTGGACCGCCGACCAGCCTGGTACGCCGCCCGGATCGTGCTGACCGTCGGGGCCTACCTGGCCGGCTGGGCGGTACTGCTGGCCGGCGGGGACAGTTGGTGGCAGCTGCTGACCGCCGTCGGGTTGGCGGTCGCCGCCACCCAGGTGGCGTTCCTCGGCCACGACGCCGGACACCGGCAGATGTTCCGCACCCGTCGGGCCAGCGAGACCGCCGGTTTGCTGCTCGGCAATCTCGGGGTCGGGCTCGGCTACGGCTGGTGGATGGACAAGCACACCCGGCACCACGCCAACCCGAACCACGTAGACGACGACCCGGACGTCGGAGCGGGTGCGCTGGTCTGGACCGAGGAGCAGGCAGCCGCGACTCGGGGCTTCGGCCGCTGGTTGGCCCGCCGGCAGGCGTACCTGTTCTTCCCGCTCCTGCTGCTCGAAGGCCTGTCCCTGCGGGTGGCCAGCATCCAAGCGGTGATCAACGGCCCGGTGAAGCGGCGCGCCGTGGAGGGGGCGCTGCTGGCGGTGCACACCGCCGCGTACCTCGGGATCGTCTTCGCGGTGCTGTCGCCGCTGCGGGCGGTGGCCTTCATCGCGCTGCACCAGGCGCTGTGGGGTCTCTACATGGGGTGCGCGTTCGCGCCGAACCACAAGGGTATGCCGATGTTCGGCCCGGACGACGACCTGGACTTCCTGCGCAAGCAGGTGCTGACCTCCCGAAACGTGCGCGGTGGCTGGTTCGTCGACCTGCTGCTCGGTGGGCTCAACTATCAGATCGAGCACCACCTGTTCCCCAGCATGCCGCGGCCGCACCTGCGGTACGCCCAACCGATCGTGCGCGGCTACTGCCAGGAACGCGACCTGCCGTACACCGAGGCCGGGTTGCTCGACTCGTACGCCGAGGCGCTGCGCCACCTGCACTCCGTCGGCCGTCCGCTGCGTTGAGTCGGCCGGCTGCCGCGGCTGATCCACCCGGTTCCGCTCCCCGCCGTACCCATGATCAGTTGATGAAAATTCGGTCTGCTGCCGGCGTGTCGCCCAGCTCAGCGTCAAGGGATCATGATGACCGCTGGGTGGCAAGTGCGGGGCCACCTCAGTGGGCGGCCCCGCACCGTCGGTCGGCCTAGCGCTGCCTGCCGGTCGGCCTAGCGCTGCCTGCCGGTCGGCCTAGCGCTGCCTGCCGGTCGGCCTGCTCCGCCTGCCGGTCGGCCTGCTCCGCCTGCCGGTCAGGCGTCGAACAGGTCCAGCATGTCGTCCGACATGTCGATGATCTCGCCGTCCGGCTTCTCCACGGTCACCGGCTCGCCGAAGTTGGCGTACCCGATGGTGATGGTGCCGGAGGTGGGCGACACGCTCTCCAGGTCGATGACCATTTCGACCAGCCGGCCCTCGGCGTCGAGGGCCGCGGTGAACGGCACCGCCTTGGCGGCGTCACCCAGATCGGCGAGCATCTCCTCGTCGGCGCTCGGCGACTGGGTCATGTCGATCGAGCCGGCGATCTCGGTTTCGGTGGACCACTCGGCCTCGGCGACGCTGCCGATCATCTCGGCCGGGTCACCGGTCGGCATCATGCTGAAGCCGGCACCGGCAGGAAGCTTCGAGGTGTCCGACTTCATCCACACGTCGGCGAGCTCGTCCATGTCCGTGCCGCCGAGCTGCATGTAGATGTCGGTGCCGAGCTGGCGAAGAACGATCTTCACCGTGTCGCCGTCGGCACCCATGTTGATCTCGATGTTCGCCTTGTCACCGGCGGGGTCGACGTCGCCGACGACCTCCATCAGGGCGCCGTCGGCCTCGGTGCCCAGGCTCATGGTGAGCCGTGCACTCTCCTCGGTGCTCTTAGCGGTGGCGGTGGCGATCGCCTCCGTGGCGTCACCCCGGCTGTCGGCGGCACCGGCCTCGGCGCTGCTGTCGGTCGCGGGTGCGTCGGTGTCAGCCGTGCCGCCGCAGCCGGAGACCGCGAGCGAGAGCGCGGCGACGACGCCGATTCCGGCGTGCGTCATCCGTCGAATGTGCATGAAAGTGTTCCGTCCCCTCGTGAATGATTGCCGGCGGGAGCACGCCACGATGGTGGCGCCTTAGACGTCGCCGTACCACTGCGGTTCGGCGCCCGCCGGCTGGTGCCGCGTCAGCCTACCGGTCGGCTCCGGTCCGGGGTGGACCGCTGCCGATCGGTGCGCGGTCCGGTGCCGACAGATGCGGCGCGGTGCCGACAGGTGCGGTCCGGTGCCGATCGGGTCAATCGAGTCAATCGGCGAGGGCGGCGACCATCGCCTCCGGCATCGGCACGATCTCGCCGTAGGTGGGGGCCTCGATGGTCTCGGCCCGGCCGAAGTTACCGAGGCGCAGCCAGATCGTCGGCATTTCGGGCATCTGCTGCTCGTCGCCGAGGGACAGGTCGACGAGCCGGCGCTCGCGGTCGAGGGCGGCGGTGAACGGTACGGCGCGGATCATGTCACCCAGCTCACCGAGTTCGCCGAGTTCATCGAGTTCGGGCAGGGCCACAGAGGACCATTCGGTCAGGTCGACGGTGCCGGCGATCACGTTGTCCCCGGTCCACTCGGCTGCGGTGACGCCGCCGATCAGACCGGCCGCGCCGATCAGATCGCCCTTGGCCATCGTGTCGAAGGTGCCCCCGGGCGGGAGGTTCGCCCGATCGGTGTGGAACCAGACCCCGGCCCGCTCTCCGCTGCCGCTCATGAGGTAGAAGTCTTTCTCCAGCAGGATCATGGTGATCATCACCGTGGATCCGTCCTCCGGAAAGTAGGACTCGACCTTGATCCGTTGGTTCTCCGGGTCGATCTCGGCGTGCGCCTCGGTCGTCTCGCCGGACCGGCTGGACATGACGAACCGCACCCTGGCGGGCTGCTCCTGGGCCTTGCCGATCGCGGCGGCCAGCGCCTGCGTGGCGTCGCCGTGGTCGTCAGCCCGGTCGTCGGCGGAGGTGGCCGAGGCTGTGGCCGTCGGGTCCGGGTCGGTGGCGGGGCCCGACCGGCCGCACCCGGTGACGGCGAGGGCGAGGGAAACAACAAGCCCGCCGACAATTGCAGCGGTCTGCCTCGTTTGTGGCATTGATGCCTTCCCAAACAGGAATGACTGATGAGGGGGTCAACCTACTCGCCGCGACCCGCGTGCCGATCAGTTGGGCGGGACAGACGGTAAGGTCACCGCATGGCAGAGGTGCTGGACACCGCACAGGTGCAGGCCGCGCTCGCGGAGCTGACGGACTGGGTAGGCGACCCCGAGGCGATCGCCCGTACCGTCTCGTTGGCGACCTTTCCCGACGCGGTCGCCGTGGTGACCCGGGTGGCGATCACCGCCGAGGAGATGGACCACCACCCGGACATCGACATCCGGTGGCGGACCCTGACCTTCCGGTGCCGCACCCACTCGGCCGGCGGCACCACCGCCCTGGACATCGAGCTGGCCCGCCGGATCGACGAGATCGTCGCGGCGCAGGGCTGACGGGGGAGCGGACACGGTGACATTCCCAGACCGGGAGAGGTACGCGGTGGGATTCCTGACCGGGGGAGGTACGCGGTGAGATTCGAGGTCAGCAAGGTGCTCGACGCGATCGAGCGCCGACTCAGCACCGACCCGGCGACCGCACGCGCCGTCGTGGACCTGGCCGAGGTCGTCCGGTACGTCGACTTCGACAACGGTCGGCCGGCCAACATGCTGCGCCTCGGGCAGCTGATCGACGCCCTCGGCCGCAGCGTCGCCGAGGAGAACGTTCCGGTGTACGTGGTCGTGCACCGAGGCATGCTCTCCGACGCCGACCTGACCTCCAACGAGCGGATGGTCGCCCGCCGGTGGTCCGACGACGGCCTGGTGGAGGTGCTCGCCGACCCCGCCGACCGGCTGCTGGAGGTCGCCGAACTGCTCGGCCTGCCGGTGCTCAGCCGCCACCGGTTCGACGGCATGCGCGGGCGTTACCAGTGGCTCAACCAGCCTGGCCGGCTGCTCGCCCCGCTGCCCGGCCACGGCGGCCCGGCGCTGACCGCCCGCGCCGGTGGCGGCAACACACCGGCGACCGCCGAGCCGTCGCCTGCCGGTGCGCAACTGCTGGCCCGGCTGTGGAGCTGCCCGGACCCGGAGTGCGCGTTGTTCGGCCGGATGCGGGTCGGCCGCCCCGGCGGGCAGCCGCCGCCGACGCTGCGTACCGGCCAGCCGACCTGCCCCCGGCACGGGGAACGGCTCACCGAGACGGGTGCCCGCCCGCCGGCCGAGGTGCTGTCGATCCGGATCGACGGCATGGTCCGGCAGCGGTTCGTCGTCTCCGCCGACCACCCGATGGTGGTCGGCCGGGCACCCGAGCGCGGCGAAGGCATCATGCTCGGCCAGTGGCTCACCGAGGAGGCGCGGCGCTGGATCAGCCGCAGCCACGTCCGGTTCGAGCTGCACGGCAGGGACCTCGTCGTGCAGGACGTCAGCACCAACGGCACCGGCGTACGGCCGGGGGGTTCGCCCGACGACGACGAACGCCGCACCATCAAACGCCAGGCCCGGCCGTTGCAGGCCACCGACGTCGTCGAGCTCTACCCGGGGGTGCACATCGCCCGGTCGAAGGTCTGGGCCACCGGTGGCGTGTCGAACCCGACGTCGGTGATGGCCGACGCGCCGACCATGGCGCTGCGAATGATGGACCGCCCCTGACCCTTGACCCGCGTTTCCTTCAGCCCCGCAACACCTGCTCGGCCGGCCAACCCGCCACGATGAGCCAGGCGCACAGGCGGCTCGCGGTCACCGCGTGCGCGGAGTCGGGCGGTACGGCCGGTGTGCGCTCAGTGCTCATGAGGCTGATTGTCGTAGGTCTCGCCGTTGACGGGGCGGGGTCGCTCGACGACACCGGGGCGGGTCAGCGCGCTCTTGTAGACCGCGATCGCCACCATCCGGCCGTCCCGGCCACCGGCGACGACGGTGCCGATGAGCCCGACGACCTGCGACTGTTCCTGGTCTAGCCCGTAGCGGATGTCGGCGACCCGGACGATCATCGACCGGTCGGCGTACACCCAGTCGGCCTTGCCCAGGCGCAGCGTGTCGCCGACGCGGAGCAGTTCGTCACGCGACATCGTCACCATCCCCATTCCCATCGGCTTCGTCGTCGGGGGTCACCGGAGGCCACAGGCCGGCGAAATAGAGTACGGCCATCACCCGTCGGGCCTTTCCCGGATCGTGCCGGCGCAGCACCGCGAGCGCCTTCGTGAACGGCTCGCAGAGCGCGGCGGAATTGCACACCCGGCATTCGGCGAGTCGGCTCGGCAGATGCGTGCTGACGATCTCCCGCGCCCGCCGTACCACCGGATGATCAACTGACAGGTGGACGCTGTCCGGCAGTGGCGGTCGGTTCGGCGTCGAATCATGATCCTTTTCTCCGCCGGGCGGCGTGCCGATCGAGGTGTAGCGGGCGAGGCGGGGTGTGCCGCCGATCCCGTCGTTGCGTACCACGTGATCTCCCTTGCCGTCGTCGAAGCGCCTGTGGCGATTTCTACCCTGGACTGTGCGACCTCGACACGGAATACTCAGTTCACCGATTGCCATGCGTCAGTCATTCCAGCGCGTACCAGTGGATTCCAATGGAGGCCAGGAGATGAGTGAACTTCAGGATCTGTTGCGCAGTGAGCGCCTCAAGCGCAACCTGACCCAGGCCCAGGTGGGTGAGGCCATCCGGGTCAGCAATTCCCTCATCGGCGCGTTCGAGACCGGCAAGTCGATCCCACTGCCGGACACCGCCGTCGACCTCGACCGCATCTACGAGACCGGTGACCAGATCCAGCGGCTGTCCCGGACCGCCCGGGAGGACGCGCAGGCCCTGTGGCTGCGCTCCTGGCTGGAGAGTGAGCGCCGGGCGCTGGTGCTGCGCTCGTTCCAGCCGCTGGTGATCCCGGGGCTGCTGCAGACCGAGGCGTACGCCCGCGCCGTCCTCACCGCCGGGCCGCGCACCCGGCGGCGGCTCGACGAGGCGCTCGCCGTTCGACTGGAACGCCAGTCGGCTACGCTGGACCGCGGCGAGGACATCCAGTTCACCGCGATCATCGCCGAGGCGGTGCTGCGCCTGACCGGCGCGTTCATGAAGGACCAGTTGGAGCACCTGGTCGACATCGGTCACCGCCCGGATGTGCAGATCCGGGTGCTCCCCGCCGATGTCGGCATGCACCCCGGGATCGCGGGCGCGTTCGTCATCGCCTGCCTCCCCAACGACCGACGGGCCTGCTACCTGGATGACCAGCTGAGCGGCCGGATCGTCACCGAGGCTCAGGACGTGGTCGACCTGGAACAGACGTGGGATGCTGTGTCGGGACTGGCACTCACCGTCAGCCAGAGCCGTGACCTGATGCTAAGGATGATCGATGAACACGAGTGAGCCGATCTGGCGCAAGTCCAGCCGCAGCAGCTCCAACGGCGGCGACTGCGTGGAGGTCGCCGACAACCTGCCGGGCCGGGTGCTGGTGCGCGATTCCAAGGACCGGGCCGGTGGCACGTTGGCCTTCGCGCCGGCCGCCTGGTCCGCCTTCGTCGCCCACACCCCGTCCGCCGTACGCTGACCCACCGCCAACGCCGCCCCACCCAGCACTCTGGGCATTGCGCTCAGCCGACCGGCTCGCCCCCGTCCCACCAGCCGGGGGCGAGTCCGGCGGCGCGAGCCGCGCCGAGCGGGTCGCGCTACGCCGACCAGCGCCCGTACCTTGCCAATCCTCGTGGGCTGGCCAGCATGTACGAGACAGTGCTCCGCGAAGCGACGACGGCAGATGATCTCGTTCGATGGCTCGACGGCCCGACACTCGTCCGGCTCTGGCCCACCCAGGTCGTGCCTCCGCAGGTACGGTGGCTGTGGGAGTCCAAACACCAGGCACTCGTTCACACCCGGCGTGGATCCGGGCCGCGACCTGATCGTGAGGATAATCGATGAACACGAGTGAGCCGATCTGGCGCAAGTCGAGCCGCAGCAGTCCGAACGGCGGCGACTGCGTGGAGGTCGCCGACAACCTGCCGGGCCGGGTGCTGGTGCGCGATTCCAAGGACCGGGCCGGTGGCACGTTGGCCTTCGCGCCGGCCGCCTGGTCCGCCTTCGTTGCCCACACCCCGTCAGCCGTACGCTGACCACCGGGGCCGGCATGCGCCCGCCGGAGCTTCCGTCGACGCCGGTCGGCCTGACGCCGGTCGACCGGTCGCACCGTGCGGTGCTCGGCAACCTGGGGCAGCTGTACCGGTACGACCTTGCCGAGGCGTACCGTCACCTGCCGAACGCGGACGGCACCTACAACAATCGCCGTCTCGACCGCTTTCTGGCCGGCGCGGATCCGGACACCCGGGCGTGGCTGATCACAGTGGCGGGAGAGCTTGGCGGATTCGTCATGGCGGGCCGGGCGGATGAGATTGCCTCGATCGACGATTTCTTCGTGGTCCGGCCACTGCGGCGGACCGGCGTGGGACGTGTGGCCGCTGGTCAGGCCATCGCCGAATGGCCGGGCCGGTGGCGGATCGCCTTCCAGGCGTACAACCCAGGAGCGCAGCCGTTCTGGCAGCGGGTGGCGACCGACGCGGTCGGACCGCACTGGCACCGGTCCGAGGTGGCGTCGGTGCCGGGCGCACCTGCGGATATCTGCCTCAGCTTCGATACGTCACCAACGACCGGGTGATGTTCGATCATGGTCGATCACCCCGTACGCTCGAAGCTACAGTATGAGCAGTGCTGCAGGGAGGCCGACGGTGAGGATGGATGGCAAACCTCGCGGTCGGAGTGATCGCGGACACCAGCGTCGAAATGATCGGCGTGATCGTCCGCACGGGGGATCGACGTTCTGAGCAGCTGGTAGGGGTGTGAGGGCTGCCGCCGATTGCCGGTCGAGTCAGCGCGGCCGTTCAGCTTAGCCGGGCGGTGATGTCTCCTGTCGCGCTACGGGCGATGACGGAAGTGATATCGGGCCAATGGAAACCGCCCTGACCGGCGGTTGGTAGCCAGACTGCGTACACGCCGACGTGACGCTGGTCAGCTGTCGAGAAGGCGACAACCGGTGCGGTTGCGGTCGTACCAAACACAGTGACATCGACAGTCGCGGCAGGTCCTCTGACCGTTCCGACAAAAAGTCGAAGTTCCGGATCGTCGGGATTGACCGGGCCTAGGTGGGGCAGGGGTTTGGACGGCAGTGTCGGCGGCCCTGGGACGAGAAGGGCAGCGGGCGCCGGCATGCAAGAGACAAGGTCGCCGGTCGGCCGGCTGGTTCTGATGCTGGCTACACATAGCGAGTCGTTGGTGGACAGCCAGGCGAGGGTCGTCCACTCCCGGCCCTGCTGGTCGAGCTGGGCCGGCTTCTCAGTAACTGGTGGGTACTTACGTAGCCACTCCTCTTGGACGCTGGCGGCGTTGGCTGGTGCAACCGGGTCGGAGTGCCGCTGCGCGCATGATGCCAAACCGATGGTGGCTGCGACGGTCAGCGCAGCAACGGCGGCTCGGGCGCTGAACTGTCGGCTCGGCGATAGCGTGTGTAGCCGCGTCATGTCGGCATTCTCCCATCTTCGACGGCTACTCGCATGTCCCGACGCAGGGACGACCAGAGGGGGTGGGGCAAATGGCGGCCCCACCCCCTCGCTCTCGTCGGTCAGCAGAAGCAGCGGTATGACCAGCCGATCTGGTATACGTAGACGCCACTGAGGCCGTTCGGCACGCGCAGGGTGGTGGCGTTGGCCGCGTACCGCGTGTCACTGGAGCCGCCGGCGCTGCCGCCCTGCCAGTCGGAGGTATGGCTCCACTGGTTCTTCGTCACCGCCCACCTGTCATCACACAGAGGGACGCCGAACTCCAGCCCGACGATCTGAGTCAGGCTGATTGTGAAGGTGTTGCAGTTGTTGCCGGTCAGGCTGCCCGGCGGGGACCACTCGACGAGCTCGCCTTCAAAGAGGTTGTAGAAGCTCCGCGTGTAGCCCGAACTCAGCTCCTTGCCGCCACCGAGTACGCCGGTGCCCCATCCGCTGGCCAGGGTGGATTCCGTCGAGTAGAAGTTGTTGGGGTCGGAGTCCTCCGTGACGTACCGCGAGAAGCAGCCGTCCCAGTTGTAGTCGGGGTCCGGGTCGACGTCGTCGCTGTAGACGCACCCCGACGACCAGATCGGCGGGTTTTCGAGCATTCGCGCACGTAGCTTGTTGGAGATCTGCTGAGCCTCGGCGGCACTGAAGCCCGCCGCGACGGCGTCCGCGTAGACGCTGCGTCCGGCTTCGGCGTATTTTTGCGCGTCGGCCATAGTCGGTTCACCGGATTCTGGCAGGATGACCCGGACCTCCTGGTTGATCACGCGTGCCTCGCCAGTCGCGCCGGCTCCCCGGTGGGCACCTGGCCTTTAAAGATCACCCGGGATTCGGCAGGCGCGACGACGGTTATGCCGTCCTCGAATCGTTGCCGGACGACGGAACCATCGTAAATCATCTCTGACGAGATCAGTGCGGGGTTCCAGGAAGACAGAGCCGTTCCCGTCGGGGTGGCGTTGGCTGGGGCGGACGTGTTCGCGGTGAGCGCGGCACCGGCCAGCAGGCTTGCGGTGACGATTGCAAGTGTGCGACGTAACCTCATCGACTGATTCCTTCCCGTGCAACTCTCGATGGGTGTCGATGCGTACACGTACCGGTGCCCGACGGATGCTGCATGGGTTGCGGTCAGGTTTGGAGATCTCTCCGCAACGCCGCGAGGGCCCGCACCGTCTGGCTGGTCACCGTTCCCGTCGCGTACCCGAGCGCGTGTGCCGTCTGTGTGACGCTGAGGTCGTGGAAGAAACGCAGCGCCAGGACTGCGCGTTGACGCGGCCCCAGTCGTCGCAGCGCGGGTGACAGGTATACGCGGTCGTCGACGGCGGTGTGCGGTGTGGGTGCCAGCGCGATATCCGTTGTCGTGATCGACGTCGTTGCGCTCTCGTGTCGCCAGCGCGGCCGACGGCGTTCTGTGAGGAAGTTGCGGACCACGATACGGCGAGCGTAGGCGCCGAGCGCTGTCCGCCGGTCCAACCGGTTCCAGTGTTGATACATCTTGAACAGCGCTATCTGGACAAGGTCCTCCGCTTCGTGCCAGTCGCCGCAGATGTCGTAAACCTCCTTTCGTAGCCAATGTCGTATCAAACGGACAAATCGCTCGAACTCCACCTCATCTGCGTCGTGTGCCATCGACAGCCCCGCCTCCCCGATGATCGCGGCTATGCAGCGCAAGGGGCCCGGCTGTGCGTGTACGCCTAAGGCGTCCCTGAACTGCTCAGGTAGTCAAATATACTGATGAGTGTTGATATGTGAAAGTTATTATCTTATATGTCATCTTTCGGTCATAGCTATTACGATCGGCGACCAGTTGGGCTAGGCGGGGCACTCGAAGGACATGCGGGCAGCGCGGCCGTTAGGACCCTCGGGCTACCAGACGCCCAACAGGGCCACCCGGCGGCCAGCAACCGGCTTGGTCGACCTGTGCGTCGCTCAGTGCAGTACGGAACAGCCGCAGCGGAGCCGGCGGAGGCTACCGTTCGACGTACGTGGCGAGGTTCGCCAGCGAGGAGGCGAGGCCGGCGGCGTGGTCCGCCTCGCTGATGCCGGCCGGTACGTCGTCGGCGCGGATGTCCACCCGGGTGCCGCCGTCGACCGTCGACACCTCCCAGGTCATCGTCATCGTGCCGGCGTACGCGGGATCGTCGGCGACGAAGTCGACGGCCTGCACGACCCGTACGCCGGGGACGAGGTCGACGAAGCGGGACTCGACGATGTCGGTGTCGGCGGTGGCCTTGCCCGGCGCGGTCGTTGCGTCGGCGTAGGTCAGGACCAGCCGGTACCCGCCGCCGGGTCGGGCGTCGAACCGCTCGAACCGGCCGGTCATCCCCTGCGGCGGCAGCCACGCGGCGAGCGCGTCCGGGTCGACCAGAGCTGCGTAGACGCGCTCGACCGGGGCGGACATCACCCGGGCTGCCGAATCGGTACGGGTCGACGATGCGTCACTGGGACGGGCGTTCGATCGTTGCGCTGACACCCGGCTAACCTACGTCGCGACGCGGCCTGATCGGGAGACGACGAACAGTGGCGAAGCTGGAACTTACCGTCGAAGAGGCGGCGTTGTGTGAGATCGTCGGCGTACGGGCGTTCCTGCGCGCCCGTGCCCAACTCGCGGACGGCGAACTGACCGACGCCCGGTGGGATGCGACGACCGGGCACGCCCAGGGCCGACTGGACCCTAGGCGCGGCGGCACCGTGACGGCCGCGGTCACCACCGACCCCGACGGGCTCGTCGCCACCGTCGACGGGGCCTGCTCCTGCGGCGAGAGGGCCTGCGGCCACCCGTACGCGCTGGTGCTGCGGGCCGTCGTCGGAGCGTCGCCGACGGTCCCGCAGCAGCGGCGGGCGCCGGATGCGCCAACAGTGGACTGGGAGAAGAGCCTGTCGGCGCTGGTCTCCGACGTCGCCCCGGTCGTCACCGCCGCGCCGCCCCAGGCCACCGTCGGCCTGCAGTTCGAGCTGGTCAAACCGGCCGCGGCCGGCGTCGGCGCGCTCGCCGGCCGCGTCGCACTGCGTCCGGTCCTACCCGGCCAGAACGGCTGGGTCCGCTCCGGCATCAGCTGGTCGAACGTGCAGTACGCCGGGCACGGCAGATCGCCGGAATCCAAACGGCACCGCCAGTTGCTCGGCGAGATCCTCACGCTGTCGACGGTGGACAGCGACCGCTACGGCTACTACAGCCACCCGACGACGATCTTCCTGGACGCGTTCGCGAGCCGGCGGATCTGGGACCTGCTGGCCGAGGCCGACGACGCCGGGCTGCCGCTGGTCCAACCCGGCAAGTACGGCCGGCCGGTGGTCGTCGGCCGGCAGCCGGCACGACTGTCGGTGCAGGTCGACCGCACCGACGACGAGTTGATCGTGCAGCCGGTGCTGCTGGCCGACGGCGTACCCGTAGCCGCCGAGTTCTCCGTCTTCGTCGGCCGACCGGCGCACGGGATCGCCTGGTGGGCCGAGCGCGGCGGCGTCGAGCCGCAGCCCCGGGACCGGGTGCTGCGGCTGGCACGGCTGTCCGGCGCGGTCTCCCCGGCGGCGGCGAAGTCCTTGGCCGGTCCCGCGATCCGCGTCCCCGCTGCCGACGAGGCGCGGTTCTTCGAACGGTTCTACCCGGAGCTGCTCAAACAGGTCGAGGTCGTCGCCGCCGGCCCGGCGGTGCACCTGCCACCGGTGTCGCCGCCCACGCTCACCCTCGCCGTGACCCCGATGCCGGAACAGGCGCTGTCGATCCACTGGCAGTGGGTCCGCGCGATCGGCGCGCACCGGCAGACCGAGCCGCTGTGGGCCACCGGTCCGCGCGGGCACGCCGACTCACGCGGGCACGCCGACTCACGTGACGCCGTCGTCGGCCAGGTCACCGAGGTGACGGCCAAAGCGGTCCCGGAGGCGATCGAGTCGACTCCGAACGGCCCGCGACTCGTCGCCCTGACCACGCTCCGCGGCGACGCCATGATCCGGTTCCTCAGCGAGGTCGTGCCCCGGCTCGCCGACATCGACGGCGTCGAGGTGGTCGAGTCGGCGGCGGAGCCCGTACCGGACTACCGGGAAGCGGACGAGGCGCCGGTCATTCGGTTCGCCGGCACCGACCATCCCGGCGAACACGACTGGTTCGACCTGTCAGTGCAGGTCAGCGTCGGCGGCGAACAGGTCGTCTTCGATCAGCTGTTCACCGCGCTGGCCCAGGACCGGCAGTACCTCATCCTGCCCAGCGGCACGTACTTCAGCCTCGACCGCCCCGAGTTCGCCCAGCTCCGCGAGCTGATCGACGAATCGCGGGCACTGGAGGACCGGCCACCGGGCCTGCTGCGGGTCGGCCGCTTCCAGGCCGGTCTCTGGGCCGAACTGGCTGAGCTGGGGGAGATCACCGGCCAGGCCGCCGCCTGGCAGCGCGCGGTCCGCGAGCTGGCCACCGCCGGCGCCGCCGTCGACCACCAGGTGCCCCCGCAGGTACGGGCGGAGCTGCGCCCGTACCAGCTCGACGGGTTCCGCTGGCTCGCCGCCCTGCGGGAGCACCAGCTCGGCGGCATCCTCGCCGATGACATGGGTCTCGGCAAGACCCTGCAGGCGCTGGCCCTGATCCGGCACGCCCACGCCGACGTGCCGTTCCTCGTCGTCGCCCCCGCCAGCGTCATCCACAACTGGGTCGCCGAGGCCGCGCGGTTCACCCCGGATCTGACCGTACGGGCGGTCACCCAGACCGCGGCACGGCGTGGCATGGAACTCGCCGGGGCGGCCGCCGGGGCGGACATCGTCGTCACCTCGTACACGCTGCTGCGGCTGGAGTTCGACGACTACCAGGCGCTCGACTGGGCGGGGCTGATCCTCGACGAGGCACAGTTCGTCAAGAACCACCAGTCGCAGAGCCACCGCTGCGCCAAGCAGCTCACTGCGCCGTTCAAGCTGGCCATCACCGGTACGCCGATGGAGAACAACCTGCTCGAACTCTGGGCGCTCTGCTCGATCACCGCCCCCGGGTTGTTTCCCCGGCTGGATCGGTTCATCGACTACTATCGTACGCCGATCGAGAAGGACCGCGACGGTGACCGGCTCGCCCAGCTGCGCCGCCGCATCCGGCCGCTGATGTTGCGTCGTCGCAAGGCCGACGTCGCCGCCGACCTGCCGGAAAAGCAGGAACAGGTATTGGAGCTCGACCTCGACCGTAAGCATCGCCGGATTTACCAGGCCTATCTGCAACGGGAACGGCAGAAGGTCCTCGGCCTGCTCGGGGACCTGGAGAAGAACCGGTTCGAGATCTTCCGGTCGTTGACGTTGCTGCGCCAGGCCAGCCTCGACGTCGCCCTGGTCGACCCGAGACACCAGGGTGTCCCATCGACCAAACTGGACGTGCTGGCCGACCAGATCACCAACCTGGTCGCCGAAGGCCACCGTACGCTGGTGTTCAGTCAGTTCACGCGCTTTCTCGGCGCGGCGCGTGACCGGCTCGTCGCCGCCGGCGTCCGGTGCGGCTACCTCGACGGGTCGACGACCAACCGGGCCGCCGTGATCGCCGAGTTCAAACGCGGCGACGCCGACGTCTTCCTGATCAGCCTCAAGGCGGGCGGCTTCGGTCTCAACCTGACCGAGGCCGACTACTGCATCCTGCTCGACCCGTGGTGGAACCCGGCGACCGAGGCCCAGGCCGTCGACCGCGTCCACCGGATCGGCCAGACGTCGAACGTCATGGTCTACCGGATGGTCGCCAAGGACACCATCGAGGAGAAGGTCATGGCGTTGAAGCAGCGCAAGGCCGAGCTGTTCAGCAGTGTGCTCGACGGGGGCGAGTTCGCCTCCGCGCAGCTGTCCGCCGCCGACATCAAAGACCTGCTCGACCTTGACTGAGCCGATCTGGCACCGGGGACCGGATCGGGTCGGCGTACGCGGCGGCCGGCCTCAGGTGAGCAGCGGCAGCGCCCGGTCGCGGACGTCGACGTAGCGTTCGTGCACCTGTGGGGTGGCGGCGGTGACCTCGTCTGCCTCGACCGGCCACTGTGATGACCCGGCAGTGTCGAGCCCGACGGTTGGCCGAGGTCGACCTTGCGCCCATCGACGGATCGGCCCAATGGTGATCTCCTGCGGCGGTCAGAGGTACGTGACGCCGGTGAGCCGGGCCGCCGCCGCCCACATCCGGCGGCCGTTGCCCGGATCCCGGGCCTGATCGCTGGCCCGCACCTCGGCGACCGGGCCACGGGTCTCCCGGAACCCGCGCGGGCCGAACGCGGCGACGCTCAACCAGATCATCCGGCGGGAGGCGTCCGTCCCGTACCGGTCGGTGTCCCGCGCCGCACCGAGGTCCGGGTGACGACGGTGCCGCAAGGCGAGCAGGACGACGCCGCCGGCGACGGCGTACACCAGGGCGGACGGCGGCGTAGGTGAGCCGGAATCCACCGGCGGTGAGCAGCAGCGACGCCAGCGGCGGGTTGGCCACCCAGGCGACGGAGAACGGCGTACGGAAGGTGCTCATCGCCATCGCTATTCGCGCGGACCCGGCCAGCGCCTCCCGGGCGTAGGCGAACATCTGCGGGACCATCACCTGCGCCGACGCGGTCAAGGTGACCGTGATGAGCAGAAAGACCGGGAAGTCCGTACGACCGAGGTGAGCGCACTGGATGAACACCCGGCCGACCACGGTGGCGGTCACCACCGCCGAGACCGGGGCGGCGACCAGGCACAGCGCGATCTGTCCGGCGCTGGCCCGGACCGCGTCGTCGAGGAACAGGGTCAGGTCGGCGCGGCCATCGCGGTCGACAGACCGACGGCGACGCAGACGGAGCCGAGCATGGCCCAGACACGTACGCGGTTCAGGGCCTGCCACCCTCCCTGGCTCGTTCCCCGGCCCGCTCCCGCTCCCGCGCTCGCTCCCGGGGGCGGGCGCGCAGGTGGGCGCGTTCGCCCTGTTGGCCGAAGAGGCTGAGGAACTCGACCGGCTCATCACCGACAGCGCCGAACCAGTGGGGCACCCTGGTATCGAACTCCGCCGCCTCGCCGGGGGAGAGGATCAGATCGTGCTCACCGAGCAGGACACGCAGTCGCCCGTCGAGGACGTACAGCCATTCGTAGCCTTCGTGGGTTTTCAGCTCAGGCTCGCGGCGTGGGCTGAGTGCTGGGATGATCAGCTTGTACGCCTGGATGCCGCCGGCCCGCTGGCTGAGCGGAAGGACGGTCATCCCGAAGCGGCTGACCGGCCGCAGGTGGATGCGCGGGTCGCCGGTCGGTGGCGCGTCGACCAGTTCGTCCAGGCTGACCCCGTGGGCGCGGGCGAGGGGCAGCAGCAGTTCCAGGGTGGGCCGGCGAGCGCCGGATTCCAGCCGGGACAGGGTACTCACCGAGATGCCGGTGGCAGCCGACAGCTCCGCGAGGGTCGTCTCGCGCTGTTTGCGCAGCGCCCGCAGCCGGGGGCCGACCGAGTCGAGGGCATGGTCGAGGTCGTCGTCCATGCCACCCAGCTTGCCAGACCGGCAAAGGCGTTTGCCGGTACGGTGGCCTAGTCGACGGTGCCGTGCCGGACATGCCGGGCAGTGGCCTTGTCGACCCGGTGCCCGGCGCAGGCATACTCGGTTGGTGACCAACACCAAACAGCCACGGTTGGAGATCGAGTACTGCACGCAGTGCCGCTGGATGCTGCGCGCCGCGTGGACGGCTCAGGAGCTGCTCACCACATTCGCGCTGCGGCTCGGTGAGGTGGCGCTGGTGCCGGGCACCGGCGGCGTGTTCGAGGTCCGGCTGGACGGCGAAACGATCTGGTCGCGGGGGGAGAGCGGCTTCCCGGGGATCCCCGAGCTGAAAAGACTGGTACGGGACCGTATCGCGCCCGATCTCAGCCTCGGCCACACCGACCGGGCCCTGCCGCACGGGCTCTGATCCACTGCTCGGCTGTGCACCGTACGGCCACCGGTAGTCAACTCCTTGGATATCGACGTTGACCACAATAAGCTGGTCACTTCGGTCACCCAGGGAGGCCGCCTTGCGTCGATCCGCCAGCCCGAACCGTACGCCGACCCGCAGCCGGAACTGGATCGCGGCCGCAGCGCTGTCCACTGTGCTGGTCGTCGCTTCAGCCACGGCCGCGCGGGCCGCGAACCTGCCCAACCTGCCCCAGTCCGCCGGCGGCTATGAGCTGATGTTCTCCCCGGCCTACGACTACGACGGCGACGGGTGCTACCCGGTCGCGGCGATCGCCCCCGACGGCACCCTCAACGGCGGACTGAACACCAGCGGTGCGGTCAACGGCAACTGCCGTGACCAGTCCGATCTCGACCGGACTCAGACGTACGCCAGGTCGAAGTGCAACAACGGCTGGTGCGCCATCGTGTACGCGAGTTACTTTGAGAAGGACCAGGTTCTGCCGGGCTGCTGCGGTCACCGGCACGACTGGGAGCACGTCGTCTCCTGGGTGAACCAAACGTCGGACCGGGTCGACTACGTGTCCCGTACGGTGCACGGTGAGGTGCAAACCTATCCGCGGTCCTCGGTGCGTTTCGACGGCACGCACCCAAAGGTCGTTTACCACAAGGAAGGTGCCTTCGGCTCGCACAACTTCCGGCTGGCGAGCAGCAACGACGACCCGCCGGAGAACCACTATGGCACCTGGCGGTACCCGCCGGTCGTCGACTGGAACGGCTGGCCCAGCACGGCGCTGCGGGACCGGTTGATGACGGCCGACTTCGGCTCCGCCAGCATTAAGATCACCGATCAGGACGACCGGTTCCGTAACCTGCTCGACCGCTCGAAACCGGCAGATATCCCCTTCGACCCGTGGGCCTGACCCATGATGGCTGCACTGGCCAACCAGAGCCTAGGCCAACACCAGCCCTCAGCCGGCTGCCCGACGGCTCTGGTGCGACCCGGTCTCTCCCGCCGCGTCGCCAGTGGGCTCATCGAGGTGACGCTGCGCGTCGAGCGTGGGTGGCCCTGAGGTCCAGGTCGGCGCGGAATGATCCGGCGGGCGGGGTCGTTGTGCATGGTCGCGCCACGCACTCCGGCCTGCGGCAGCCCGGCTCAGGCCGCCGGCCACCAGGCCCAGGCCCGTAGCCGTTGAGCACCGGCCGGGCGGCCCGGCGGGTGGGCCCGGTCGGGAATCGTCGGCGGGCCGGCGTGGTTGTACATGGTCACGGCGCGCGGCAGCGCCCCCCGCGCCACCGCGTCTGACCCCCGTACCACCCGGATGACCGTTTACCGCGCACCCGCCCGTCCGTGACGGGTGTGCCCCCTCGGCAAACGGAAGGTGGACCCCCCATGACCACGATCATCACCCGTACCCTGCGTAACACCGCCCTCGGTATCGCCGGGCTGACCCTGGCCGGCGGCGCGGTCGCCGCGCCCGCCCTGGCCGCCGAGCACGCCCCCACCGCCCTGGCCGCACCCGTGGCCGCCGCCGGCG